>JAEOUJ010000223.1 GCA_016839405.1 Candidatus Gerdarchaeota archaeon
TCATATTCCAAATATTATGGCAAAAGTAGCATTTAAAAATAAAAATTTTGGCCGTGTAGGTGGTTCTGATGCCCATTCTGCTTATGCAATTGGGTCTTGTTTTAGTAAAATTGAGATTTTAAATGAAGTTACTGATGAAAGAATAATAGAAGCAGTACGCCTTCATAAAACACAACCTGCAACTAATCCACTTGATTATTATGACATTAGAAATTTCGTGAATATTCTATTTACTCCAAAAGAAGGAAGAAAAGTGATTCGGTTTTAAAATTAAATCTCAAAGCGTTTTTGAAAAGTTGTGACCAAATTTGCTAATTCCAAATAGACTTTGGATTGAGTTATTGGATCATTAATTGTATCAGCAAGTTCCATTGCATTATTCATTAATTGAATTGCCTCTTCTTCTGGTAAAACAGTTGCTATATAGCCAAACAAGTAAACTTTTTGAGCGATAGTTAATTGTTCTGCTAAATTTAATGCTGTATCTAGCATTTTTTGCTTATTTAAAAGAAAGAAAATATCAGCTGCAGAAGTAGCAATATCTAAAAATGCATCTCTTCTATCAAAATCATCTTTTACTAATGAACTAGTGTTTATTGCTTCTTTGAGTGTTTCTTCAGCAAGTTCTTCTCTGTTAAATGTGGCAAATATAACTGCAAGATAGCTTAGAGCACGTGCATGAGCACCTTTATTCTTTATCTCTTTAAGAATAGAATCAACGCGATTAAGTATACCTTCATTATTAGATTCACGTGCAAAATCTAGTATAGCAGTTAAACAATCATAATAAGCATAACTCCTCGAAACAATTTCATTAATCTTGTTAGCAGCATCAATTGCTTGTTCTATTAAAATCATTTTTGTTAAATTGTCTTCAGCATCAATGGTACTGCCCAGGTCATCTTGGAATTTTTTCACGTTATAGTTCACCTGTAAAAGTAAACATTTAATTTCTATTGAAAATTATTTCTAATCTATATTTAAAAAGATAATTAATAAGTTTGTTTTGGTATTGGCACAAATTTTCAAAATTCAATGGCTTTTAGATTCTAATTCTTTTAATTTTAATTTTGAAATAGGCTCATATCTAGCAAAAGCCATTTGCCAGAAAGCTCTTCCTTCAGTTTCTGATCTTAATTCTTGATCTATTTTAAATGATTCAACAACAGGAATTGTACCAGTAACAATTAAAAGATCTTGATTTGTACGAACATCTTCTATATTACCACGTCTTTTGTTTAAAATTGAAGTAACTTTTCCTAAATACAAATTTGGTACTGTAATTTGTATATTATAAATAGGTTCTTGTATTGTAATTCCACCTTCTTTTAGAGCATCCCAAACACTATTTCGTAATAATGGTATAGTATGTTCTAATTTTTCACCAGATAAAGCTTCAAAATCAAATACAATTACTCGTACCTCTGAAACTGGTTTGCCAGAAATTGGACCAGAAGTTAAAGCGTTTTTTATTCCAACTAAGATATTATCCAGTGATTCATTTGAGAGTTTGTTCACTAATTTACCATTTATTATGGTTTCATTATTATATTGATGAAATTTTATTTTACGAGCCATTTCTTCATCGAAATTATCATCATAAATGAAACTCTTTTCTTGGTTAATTGGTTCAATTGCTAATGTAACTTTAGAATTATACAATTCCCCAATAAGTAATTTACTTGATTTTGCTACTTTTTCAATAATTATAACTAAAGGAGAAGAAGCTATACAATCGATTTCCTCTGATATATCTTTCACAACAGTTTCAAGGTGCAATTCGCCTAATCCCATTAGAAGAACTTCACCTGATTGATCATCTACTTTTATTATTAAATTTGGATCTTCTACATCGAATTTTTCAAGTACTAATTTTAATTTTGCTAAATCGCGTAGCATCTTTGGCTCTATTGCTATAGTCACAACAGGATTTGCTAGATAGGTGATATCTTCAAATGGAATAATAGTCTGAATATCAGAAGATATTATTGTCTCACCTGGGTGAACTGATCCTAAACCTGAAATTGCTACTGTATTTCCCGCGGGTACGGAATCTATTCTTTTTTTATCTGCTCCCATAAAGATATAGATATTCTGTATTTTCTTAAGTTCATTATTTGAGACTAATCTTACAGAAGTTCTTTGTTTCAGAGTTCCAGCAAATACACGTCCTAATATAAGAAGCCCTGCATGAGGATCTGAAATAATTTTTGTAGAACCAAAAACTAAAGGAGATTTTTCTTCGGTAGATTCACAATTTACTATTGCAGAACCAATTTCTGATGTTAATTCACCTTTCCAAATAATACCTGTTCTATATTTTTGAGCTATTTTTGGATTTGGTAAGTGATTAATAATCATTTCTATTAATGGTTTTTCAATAGGTAGTAAATCTTGTAATTTATTGATTTCATTATTTTTATAGAAATCAATTATTTCTTTAAATGTAATCCCTTTACTTTTTGCCAAGGGGACTGACAAAGCCCATTTATGTAAGGCTGATCCAAAAACAACGCTGCCATCTCGAGTGGTACATTTCCATTTAGGCAATAATGGATTTAGAGAATATTTTCTTATTAAAGCATTAAAATTATTATAAATAATCTCAATTCTTTCTGCTATTTGTTGTGAAGATAGTTTTAACTCAGTAATTAAACGATCAATTTTATTTATAAATAAAATTGGTTTCACTCCTTCAGATATACATTGTCTGATTACAGTTTCTGTTTGAGCCATTATCTGTTCTACAGCATCAATAACTACAATTGCTCCATCAACAATACGTAATGCTCGAGCAACTTTACCTGAAAAATCAACATGTCCAGGACTATCAATAAGATTAATTAAAAAATCATTTTCTCCTTTTGAAATACACAAAGAAATATTAGCTGTTTTCATTGTAATTCCACGTCTTTGTTCTTCTGGCAGAAAATCTAAAGCACGTGCCTCTCCTGCAGTTGAAGGTGCAAGAATGCCTGCTGAAGCTAGGAGGGAATCCGATAGAGTTGTTTTTCCATGATCAATATGAGCCACTAATGCAATATTACGAATATTTTCTGTATTAGTCATTAATTGTGAAATTCTTTCAATTAATCTCAATTAGCACACCTTGCATTTTTCTATCCTCCATGAGCTAGAGGTAAAATTGTTATTTCTTGACCATTTTTTAATTGTGATGTTAGTAAATTCATTGCTTTCACATCAAGTTGATCAACAAGAATAATAATATCATTACGTATTTTATCATCTTGAAAAAGTAGGGGAGTTAGTGATGGTTTATGATCGCTAATCGCTTTTAAAGACTCTAAAATTGTAATGTCAGTAGGTAAATCTAATTCTATTTTTTCTTTTTGATTGAAAATAGAGCCTTTAAAATCGAAGATAATTTTCATTGTTAAACACTCAATTATAGTTTAGTGGAAAATAAATTATTATAGCTTTTTAAAGATGTTTAAGAAGTTAAAGCAATTGTAATTACTTTTAACCAATCATCAAGAGTAATGCCTGGTGTTGATATTTTATTTTCTTGGTAAACTTTTGTTAATTTCTTTAACAATTCAGGTTTTTTAGTTGATGAACCTACTAAAGTATTTTCAATTTTTTCTAATGCTTCTTCAGGATATATAAAGAAATCACCTGTAATTTTAACATACGAAATTATATCATCCTTTAGAATTAATTCAATTTCAATTATGCCTTTTTTTGTTCTTAAACTAGCTGTTTTCATAAATTATCAATAATATTCATGTTAAAAAATCCTTTAGGTATGATAGAAAAAAGAAAAGAAGATTGTTAGATTGGCTTTTATTTCTTTGGTGGGGCAACAAGCTCCTGTAAATGAGCTTCTATAGCTTTAAGTGAAGCAGTTAGTTCAGTAAGAGCTAATCCTTTTTCAAGTAAAACTGTTACATTATCTATTGTATCCTCTGCTTCTTTCATACGTTCATCACGTATTTTGGCTAATGCTTGAGAAATAGGTTCTAGGTCAGCTTTTGAAATCATTCCTTTTGCTAATAATTCTAATCGTTCTTCTAAGGGAGTAATGTCAACTGATACTGATCCAGTTGTTACTGGAGTACTAGAAGTTGATGTTGTAGTACCTCCCTCATCAAATTTATTCATTATTTGGATAAGAAAGAATTGTAGCTTATCAATTTTACTTTCCAATGCTGCTACAGCTGTTTTGATTTCTTTTATTTCTTGTTCTATCTTAGCCATTTTAAAACCAACCTAAGTTCCTAGATTTATATTGATAATTCGAAGTTCTATAGTTAATTTATAAGTAAGCCAACCAATTAGGACCATAATAGTTGAATGTTTCAAACCTGATTTTGCTTTTCCTTCACCCATTTTACCTGCAACAAGACCACTGAATAGAGCTTCAATTAGTGTCATGTGTAGGAATAAAATCTTGTATGAATCTAATATTTGTGGAGCCAGACCCATTGTTTGACCTATAGCAATATCTTGAAAATTAAGATACATTTCTTGCATAGGATAAAAGAAAGTTTGGAAAAGAACAACTATTACTAGTAAGAATATTATAAATGCCGCATAAATAATCCAAATATAGGGTTTCATTGATCCCAAGCGCTCCTTTCTAAGAGCGAGTATATCTTCCACATGTTTTTGTGCTGAATCAAAGATATCTTCAATAACGCCACCAGACCTTTGAGCTTCGAGTATTAGTATTGAAGCGCGATTATTTAACTCTGTATCTGCTGTATCTGTAAATGAATTCATTGCTTGGTCAAATGGAATACCCCAGGAGATTTTTGCTGCCATCTTCTTTAATTCAGGAGTAAGTGGACCATAATTTCGTTTTGAAGACTCAGTTACTGCTCTTGGAAGAGATAATCCTGTTCTTTGTGCATCAGCAATATCTCTTAGAAGATTTGGCAAGTTAGCATCAATACCTTTTCGCCACAAGTCATCTATATAAAATGCTATTGATGAAGGAGCAATAGCTAATAATATTCCAAAGGCTATAAAATCACTTGCGGTAATTCTTTGTACCTCTTCACCTGTATCAGGATCAGTTGTAGTTGGAAAAGTTATTATTTCCGCGAAAACAAGTCCAGCTAATACACCCATACCTAATCCTAGTGAAATGGATACTACCCAAATAATAGTCTGGGTTTTTTGTGTCACTTTTGGCATTCTTGTTACCCCGTTTAATATTAATCAACTTTAACATAAATAATTATTGTCTAGCACACAATGGAAAGTTAATCAAGTAGATATTTTTAGTATTTAATGATAAATAAATTCTATGTTTGTTGTATAACTTAAAAACAAGATAGACCATTCCAAAAAAAACTTAAGTAAATCTAGGTAACATATTTTAGCAATCAAACAATCACCATAATTATCTAGTAAATTCATTTGAATGCTATTGCCTGTATTTATCTTGGAGAAAAAAATAATGAAACGAAACATCTGGCGAAATAAGAAGGGACAAATTCAAGGTGTTGATTTTGCTTTGGCTATGGTTATCTTCATGATTATGTTCGCTGAAATAATCGTCCTTACTCTAACATTTATTGAACCAAAATATCAGAATTTAGAGAATCGTGCCTTTGAATCTCGAGCACAACAAGTAGAGGATGTTTTCTTTTCTAGTGCAGGATATCCAGTTGATTGGGAATATAATTATGGATCAGAATTCAATTCAATTGGTTTAAGGAAAATTGCATCAACTCAACTTGATGCTAATAAAATTTCAAGAATAAATCCAGATAGTTTTTACAATATACCATATGAACAGCTGAAAGCTAATCTTTCAAAAGAAATAGAGATTGGTTTTCAATTAACAATTACTAGTTTATTTGATGTTAGTTGTTCATTGATTTTATCTCAACCAACTGGAAGTATAGATTTAACAACTTCTATAGGTGATTGTGTTATTTGGGTTTTTATTGTTGCCCCTAATGGTTCCGTTATATTTACACAAAGAACATCAACAAATGGTTTGGGAGAATTATCACTAATTTTTCCAACTGGTGCAGGAGTATTACCAAATGGCGTTTATACTTTAGTTGTTTTCGCACAAAGCCTTGAAGGATTATTTGCCATTAATTATACAGATGAAATAATAGGAACTGAAACCAATCTTGGTTTGGAGTTACTAATTCAAGAAGAACAAAATAATAATGGTCAAGCATCCATTCAAACAATTAATGATGGTTCATTAACCTCATTATATGCAACTGTATTGTATCCATATCAAATTGGCGAAGAATTAATGGGAAATGATACAACTATAATTACTAGTCCAAGCTCCAATGAAAATTTTAATCTTCGAATACCAACAAATGGAACTTGTGTTACATTGTTAACTGGTGTATCAGCTACAAGCTTTTCAAGAAAAACTTATTTCTTTCCAGCTTTATTAGATGAAGATTTCGGAACACTTTTTGGTTATGGAATTATACCAGAAAATAAAGAGGCGGTTAGGTTCGAGAAACTAGTCACAATCAGAGAGTGTATTTTTAAGGCGGTGTTGTATGTATGGCCAGAATAATGAGGAAATTATTACCAAACAAAAGAGGGCAATTATTCTTACTTGAAGTATTTATTGCATTGTCTGTTTTGATACTTTTAATGATAGCACTCTTTCAAGTTGAGTTTACTTCTACTCCTACCTATCAAGATGATCTTTCAGAAATAGGGTATAATGCATTAGAAACTTTAAATCAAGCAGGTGAGCTAAAACCATTAGTTTACAATCTACAAATAATTGATTTAACAGATAGTTTAGATAATATACTTCCAATTAATATTTTATGGCGACTAACAGTTGAAAATGATGCTGGTAGTACAATTTTCAATATTTATTGGGATCGAGAACCTCCTTTAGATGTTTCTGTTGGGGTTACTGATTATTTCCTATATGGTTATGAAATAAATCTAAATCAATTTAGAGTCATACATTTAGAACTCTGGAGATTAGTGGGGTGAAATCAAGTGAAATCAATATTGAATAAGAAAACATTCAAAGACAAAAAAGGGCAAATTTTCCTAGTTTGCACAATAATTATCGCAATTTACATGTTATCTTTTATTTCAATTATCTATGAATTAAATGTAGCTCAATATTCAGAAACTAATGCTGTAAAAGAATTTGAGAATTCTTTTCAAAATTTTCGAACTGAAACAAATAATTTTGTAATATCATTATTGGCTAATTTCTCACAGCCTGCTTCAATAATAACATCAGATGCTATTGTTGGACAACTTTTACAAGACTGGCTTAACTTTGCTGAATTGCAAATGATTAGTAAAGGATACATAGCAATTTTTGATATTGATGAAATAATACCAATTACAACACCAGTTGAGCTAGTTAATGTAAATGGTCGATTAGGATTTAGAGGAACAATTGATGTTTATTTAGAATGTAGTTATATGAGTATAGATACTCAATTCAATTATAATATGAATTATACATTGTCTTATGTTAATACTGCAACAAATGCTCTAATAGAATTTTCACTTCAAACACTTACAGGAATTGAATATCTTGGATATGCTACAGTTACGGTGAATGCGGGAGCTACAACAAATTATTATAATGGAACATATCTTGCATCTGCACCTCTAGTAGGTGGAGATACCATTCAAGCTACAACAACCGAACAAATAATTGTTACATATGTGGTTTAACATAATCCACTATTTTATTTTTCTTCAAGATTTGTAGTAATTAAAATAGAAACAGCTTCTTTAATTATTGATAATGACATTGAAGGTGCAACTTGCTTTTTTGTTGCAACTTGTTTTGGCAAATAAGGCACATGAATAAAACCATATTTTCTAATATTGTTTGTAGTGTATATATAATGTAATACACCAAATATTAGGTCATTACAAACATAAGTTCCAGCAGAATATGAAATAATTGCAGGAATTCCAGCATTTTTTAAATTTATAACAGATTTATTCACATCTATTGTGGTGAAATAGGCTGCCGGTCCTTCCTCAACTATTTGTTCATTATAAGGTTTATTTCCTTCATTATCAGGTAGTTTAGCATTTTTAATATTAATTCCAATTTTTTCAATTGCAATAGCAGAGCTTCCTCCTGATTGCCCTATTGAAAGTATTAGATCGGGTGAATGTTCACTAATGTTTTTAATTAATATTTCATATGCTTTTCTAAATACAACAGGTAGCTGTAGAGTAATTATTTCTAAATTTTTAATTTCTTCTTTTGCTAATTCTTTAATAACCTCTAAAGCGGGATTAATTGATTCACCACCAAATGGTTCAAAGCCAGTTAGAAGTACTTTTTTCATATTAATACCTACAATTTCTTTCTAATATTTCTTTTATAGTTCTTTTGGCAAATTTCCATACCGAAATAGAAATATATTTAGCATTTATTACCGATGATTCCTTATTGAATGGTTTGATTTACCTTGGAGCAAATCTCATGAGTGTAGAAGATCCAATTATTCGTTGTCCCATCTGTAATGAAACATCTCCTCAAGGGTATCTTTTATGCCCATTTTGTGGAGCGGATCTTACAATTACTTATCAACAGAAAATTTTTGCTCCAGTTGATTATAAGGAATTTTGGTATCGATTCAAATCCCTCTTTGTTAGACCACTAGTTATTTCACAAGAAATAGCGGATAATCCTGATACTAAGGGTGGATTTCTTTTCAGTGTTGCCATCTCTTTTGGCATGGGATTACAGGTTTTAGCTTATATCATGCATGTTCGAGCACTTGATTGGAAATTTTATCCACTTGTTTTTCTTCTTGCTTGGATTGCTACATTTGTATTACCACTAATTGTTTGGGTATTTAGTAGTTTAATTATAAGGTCAATGGCTCGCATGATTGGTGGAAAACCTTCAAAAAAACAAATTAGAGCTGCAGTAGGATATGGGATGCTTCCAATAGTTCTTGTAGAAATTTTCAATGGCATTTTCTATCTAATAGCTTTACCATGGGACTCCGTTGGATCATCTCAATTTAGTGCGATTATTAATGCTATTTTGGGATTAAAAAATTCAGTTGCAGGCTATCTTGGACTTGGTTTACAAATTATTAGTTTACTTACAGCAGGTGCTTATATTGTTTTTATTTCAAAACCAGCGTGTGAATTTTCATGGATAGAAACAGTTATCGCAACAGGAATTCCACTGATCTTCTTTATTGTCCTTTTACTTACCTATTATTTTGGAACTTAATTATATAACATTCCGTCAAATTCATAAAGAAATATTTTCTGTTGTAATATTAGATTAGAATACCATAAATTAAAAATGAAGATGATACATTCATGTCTATAGATGAATCAACTGTTGAAACTTCAATAAAAGAACAGGAAGAGAGTTTTGAAGAAGATAAGAAGGAATCCAAAAAAACACTAACACCTGAACAAAAACAAGCAAGAAAAAAGAAGATTATTCGTACAAGCATTATTATTACTGCAATAATAGGATTGACTATTGGTGCTGCTTTTGTTGGTCCAGCTAATATGGAACCTGGTCAATATCAAGTAAAACTCACAATAAATTTGGGACAACAAATAGAAGATGTTTATTTCAATATTACTATGGCTGAATCAGCTAATTCTGCAACAATTGAGTATTACAAACCATTAGGAAGTAGCGGAAATTCTTCCATAATTATTGTAAATCAAGCATATAAGTCATCAACTAATTCAAAAATAGAATTTAGAGTGGGTTTAATTGATAGTTCAAATAATTCCATAACAAATTTAGAATTGACTCAAATTGCAGGTAATATTAATGGAGTGGGTATGGATAGAAAAATTCGGCCTATTAAAATTCAGACGGTTTATAGCTCAATTTTAGGTGAGGATATTACTATTGCTTATTTTAGCATGATGGTTCCTTATAAAGCAGGAATAGCTATGGCATTATTAGTGCTTGTAGCAGGTCTTTGGATTACTGAAATTGTACCAACAATTGTTGGAGCATTTTTAGTACCAGTTATGATTGTAATTGCTGGAATATCTACTGCTGGAGCAGCTTTGCAACCATTTTTCGACCCTGTTATTGCTTTATTCTTTGGTGGCTTTATTATTGCTGAAGCTTTAAAGAAACATAATATTGATCGTCGATTAGCATTAGGAATTGTTAGTCGTGCAAGTATTCGTCCTTCAATTCTTTTACTAATACTAATGAGTGTTTCAGCTTTCCTTTCAATGTGGATGAGTAATACCGCTAGTGCAGCAGTTATGGTTCCATTAGCTATTGCATTAGTCACTCAAATTGAAGAAGGAGGAAAGGAAAAAAACACTGCTGGATTTAAAAAAGCATTGGTATTAGGAATTGGTTATGCAGCAACAACAGGTGGTATAGCTTCAATAATCGGAACACCAGCTAATCCTATAGCTGTTGAAGGATTATCTGATCTTGGACCTGAATTTGATATTTCCTTTTTGAAATGGTTTGCATATGGTTTACCCTTTGTTGTTATAATGCTCTTTGTTATATGGGGTTATTTAATGCTTGTTTTCAAACCAAAAGTTTCCAAACATAGTTTAGCTGATGCTCAAATTGTTTTTAAAGATGATTTAAAGAAAATGGGTAAAATGAAAGCTAAGGAATGGATTACAATTGTTATTTTCTTAGTCACAATTACTTTATGGTTATTAGCTAGCCCTCTTGAAAAATGGACTGGTGGTGTGCTTGCTTTAAGTTCTGGTATTATAGCATTAATTGCAGTTGTTCTAATTTTTACAACAAATACATTACAACCAAAAGATGTTAAAACTATAAATTGGAATGCTTTGTTTTTATTTGGTGGTGGATTAACTTTAGGAGAAGCTTTAGAAGCAACTGGCATTGGTGATTGGATAGCTTCTAATATGGGTATCATTGAAGGAAAGCATTTTATTTTAATAGCTTTAATTGTTGGTGGAATTTCATTGCTAGTAACAGCCGTAGCTAGTAATACTGCAAGTGCAGCTATGTTAATACCTCTTGTAATTCCAATAGCTCAAAGTCTTCAAATAGATCCAAGGTTGCTTGCATTAGTTGTAGCAATTGGATCTAGTATTGATTACGCTTTAGTTTTCGGCACACCTCCTACTATGATTAGCTATTCTACAGGTTATTTTAGTGTTAAAGAAATCTTTAGAATAGGCTCTATTCTGGATATTATTGGTATTTTGTTACTATCAACAGTATCAGTGCTGTTATGGGTTGGTTTTGGATTGATAACCGTATAAGATTTTAACAAATCAATCCAAATTTCTTCTTTCTAATATTTAAAATCAAATTTGATTCTTTGGTGAAAAAATTTGTATTTCGCCATTCTCATTTAAAAGAGCTATTTTTGATTGTATGTTTTGATAAAACTCTTCTGATGTAAACAAACTAAGTAATTTTTTTCCAAATAAATATTGAAATCCATCTGGGAAAATTTGATGTGCTCGGATAATCATTTGTAGATTGTTATACTTCAGAAAATTATCTACTAATTTTGAACCATATGTGTAAATCATATCTCCCCTTAAATTGTAACTATAATCCTCAACTTCTTCATTTGGATCATTCCATAGAAGTTGCATAATAATTGGATTAGCCAATGTTATATCACCTTTAGGTAAATTTGTTATTTCCTCTAAAGAAATCATATCCTTTGGTATTCCTCCATGAACAAAAAAATATCTTAGTTTTTCATGTATTAAAGCTAAAGGCATATTCGCAAACGCTTTATTAAAAAGTACAAACAATTCAGGTAAACTATCCGTATCTGGGAAATCAAAAAATTGATTTTCAATCCCATAAAATTTTTTCACTTCATGTAAAAATCCATAACGAATATTAACTGATAATGATTCATGATTTCCTCTAACAATATGTATTCTATTTGGGTATTGTAACAAAAGTGTAAACAACAAATTAGTACATGCTATTGAATTGGAACCTCGATCAACAATATCGCCAAGAAAAACTAAATGATCAGCTTTTTTTTCTTTAAAATAAATATTCACTACTTTCTTCATTATATTAAAATCACCATGAATATCACCCACCACTAATACACTACCAGATTTTATTCGTTCTAGAACTGGTTTATTTTTCATTTTAAGATTATAGGCATTAATTAGTGATTTTATTTCATTTTCATTTAATCTAATCGCTTCATCATAATCATTTAGAATTTTTCTAATTGTTTCTTGAAATGCATCGTTACCCATAGTACCACAACTGAAGGAAACTATGTAAAAAATATTTAATTATGATTTTAAGGTATTGGTCAACTACTTAAAAA
>JAEOUJ010000224.1 GCA_016839405.1 Candidatus Gerdarchaeota archaeon
AAGAAATATTCATGGAATCGTGTATCATCAGTTAATTCTGGATGAAAGGTAACTGCTAGAAGCTTGTCTTGTTGAGCTGCATAAATTCCTTCTGAATCCTGAGCGAGAATTTGAACATTCTTTTTTGTTGATAAAATAACAGGTGCTCTAATAAAAACGCCTTTGAATGGTGTTTTACCAAGAGCTTCTACAAGCAAAACACGTTCAAATGAGTCTTGTTGTCGACCATAAGTATTACGCAAAACTTCTATGTCCATTAATTCCAATAAATTCTGTGTAAAACCTTTTACAACTTTGTCTGATGATGTTTTTGACAAAATAATGGTTCCAGCACAAGTGCCAAAAATAGCCATGCCATTTTTAACTTTCTCATGGATTTTATCGATGAGTTTTTTACCAAATCTGGTTTCATCAATTAAACGACTCATAACAGTACTTTCCCCACCAGGGATGATCAAACCATCCAATTTATCCAGTTGTTCTGGGCTTCTAACTCTAATTGTTTTTAATTGATAGTTATTTTTAGTTAGAACTTCATCCATCATTTCAATATGTTCTAAAACATCACCCTGGACTGCTAAAACACCAATTTGTATGTCTTTTCTTTTAGTCATTATGAATCAGCTCCTCGTTCTTGCATACTGAATTTCATTTCTGGACCAGTTAAGCCCATCATAGCTTTTTCTTCACTAACCATCTCTTGTGCTTCCATTACTATATCTGGATAATTCCAATAAGATGTAGCTAGAACAGTTGCAGAAGCTCTTTGCATAGGATCTTCACTCTTAAAAATACCTGAACCAACAAATATGCCATCTGCTCCTAACATCATCATTTGTGCTGCATCAGCTGGAGTACTAATTCCCCCTGCTGCAAAATTAACGACAGGTAATCGACCAAGTTTAGCAGTTTCAAGTACTGTTTCAAAAGAACATTTCATATCTCTGGCTTTAGCCATTAATTGTTGAAAATCATGAGATTCATATAGTGCCTTTATCTCACTAATTTCTTTTGTAACTAAACGCATGTGCTTAATTGCTTCAGCAACATTTCCAGTTCCAGGCTCTCCTTTTGTGCGAATCATTGCGCATCCTTCGTCAATACGACGAAGAGCACTTCCTAAATCCAAAGCTCCACAAACAAAAGGTGTGACGAAATCCCATTTCCATATGTGTCTCCACTCATCAGCTGGAGTAAGAACTTCAGATTCATCTATGCAATCAGCACCTGTTTCTTGCAAAACTTTTGCTTCATAGGTATGACCAATACGACATTTAGCCATAACTGGTATAGTAATTGCATCTAAAATATCTAATATGATTGGTATTGAAGCAGGTCGTGCTACACCTCCGGCTCTTCGAACATCAATAGGTAATTTATCCAAAACCATGACTGCTACTGCGCCTGCATCTTCAGCTATATGTGCTTGTTCGACAGAGGTAACATCCATTATTACCCCGCCTTTAGTCATTCGGGCAAATCCTCTTTTTACTCGATTTGTACCACGAATAGCTTGATCATTTGTTGATAAGACTCTCGTTATCTCGCCTTTTTTCATATAGGCTCTTTCCGAAAATAACTCTTTCATGATGAGAATCTCCTTGGGAGAATATACAAGTATAAACTTGTATATTAAAGTTGCAACATTAGCTTTATAAATATTATTCGAAATATGATATAGTAGGTAATTGATTTATAAGAATGAACTATTCAGAATTTAATAGAGACATTGAAGTGTTATAGATGCCAGAAAAGATTATTTGTGAAAATTGTAAAGTAGAATTACATTCAACACAACGATCTTTAACTTGCCCTCAATGTAGTGCGAATGAAGTAAAAATTGATTATTATTTTAATTATAATAAGAAACCCCAAATAATTTCAGATGAAAGGGGAATTTGGCGATTCAAAGAATTTTTACCGTCCTTTACTAATACTATTACTCTTGGTGAAGCTAACACTCCTATTCACCAATCAAGATATTTATTTAAAGATGAAATTAATTTGTATCTCAAAACAGAAGGGAAAAACCCTACAGGTTCATTTTTGGATAGAGTATCTCCATTAATGGTCTCAGATGCATTAAGTAGAGGAATGGATTCTGTTGTTTGTGCTTCTGATGGCAATCTTGGTGCTTCAGTAAGTGCTTATTGTGCTGCAGCGCAACTTCCTTGTTTTTGTGTTGTTCCTAAAAATACTTCACCAGAGAAAAGAACACAAATGCTTGCCTATGGTGCTGAAGTAGTTGATTTTGGTAAAACGATAGATGAAAGTTTAGATTTGGCAAGGAAAATGACTGAAAAAGGGCGTTATCAAGCAACACCTGAATTCAACATATTAGCTTTAGAAGGTTCAAAAACCATTGCTTACGAGATTGTGGAACAAATGATGAATAAAGATACAGCTAATAATTTAGATTACATAATTGTTCCTATGGGAAGTGGTAGTTTACTTTATTCTATTTGGCAAGGATTTAAACAAGCAAAACAATTTGGCCTGCTCTCTTCGAATGTTAAGTTACCAAAAATAGTTGGTGTACAAGTAAAGGGTTTTGATCCTATTACAAAAGCATTTCATGCGGGGAAAGATAGTCAAGTTGTAACAATCCAAAGTAGTCGAAAGACATCTGTAGCCAATGCAATCTGGGTCGATAATCCTTTATTTGGTGAAAAAGCTATTCAAAGCCTCGAAGAAAGCAATGGTTTAGCCATATCAGTAACTGAAGAAGAATTGATTACAGCAAGTAAATTGCTTGGTAAACATGAAGGGATTTATGCAGAATTAAGTAGTGCGACTGTTATTGCTGCTGTATCAAAACTAGTTATTGGAGAAAAGATACCTAATAATTCTAACATTGTCTCTATAATTACAGCAAGTGGTTTCAAAACCTCACAAGCTTTTGAAAAAGGAACTTCTCGAGTAAGAAAAGTCGAGTCATTTAGAAGTATGGGAACAAAAGTAGAAATTTTAAGAATAATTGAATCATCCGAAGCAGATTTTGGCTATAGTATTTGGAAGTCATTAGGTCAAACTATAACTTTACAAGCAGTTTATCAACATTTAAAGGAATTAGATCAACAAAATCTTATTACTGAAATAGAAAGTAAGGATAGGCAAAAAAAATTCAAATTAACAATAAAAGGAAAACAATTGATTATAAAGATGAGAGAATTAGAAGAATTATTATCATAAAATTATCTTCTTCTCTTCTTAGTTCGTTCTAATGGAACTATACCTTCCAATGGTATTTTTTTCATGCAATGAGGACAATTACCATTTGTTTTAACCCATTCTTGTAGATGTATTAAATGGCTTTTTGATTCACAAATTGGACAAAATCCAATATCATCACCAAAAGAAATTGGTAGTTTGCAAACTTCACAACGAAGAACTTTCTCACCACAATCAGGGCATAATTTGAAATCTCTTTCAATTGGATAACCACAATAGTAACAAGTATAATGACTAACTTCTTTGAAACTATCAATTATCTGATTAATAGCTTCCTCAGCTTCAATTGATTCGCTTTGCAATAATTGAGGAATTTTAACAACATCCTTTTGAACTTGGAAAGCTAACTCATCTGGTAAATCAAGCAACCAAGTTTCTAAATCAAGTGTTTTCTTGAATTTCAATAATTTAGCCATTCGTTCAAGAGAAATTTCGCTATAACGTTTAATGATTTTACGAAGATTTAATTCACGCTCTTTTTGAAGAGCAATTTCTGCTTCATCATTTTGGATTTTAGCAAGAATATCTTGTTTCTTAAGTTCTAATTCATACAAAATATTCTTTTGAGCGATGTTTCTTTCAATAGCACCAGATTGATAAGCTTGTAATAATTCTTCATAATCTTCAAATCCAAGTTTCTTACCAATTTCACTTAACATATAAGCAGTAAGTGAACGTATTAATGAATCCTCATCATTTCTAATAGCTAAAAGCTCAGGTATAGCTTTCATTGGATCTATATCAACAATCATCTTCGTTGCTTCATCTTTAATATCAATATCATCACTGTTTTTGATTATCCCAATTAATGCTGATACATAGCCTTTCTGACCTAATTTCAACAAAGTATCTTTAACTATTTCTAAAATAGATTCATCTTCCTCCAAGTTTTGAAGCATATCTACTAATGGATCCACCATATCCGCTTTTCCAAGAATTCCTAAAGCTTTACCAGCAGCTTTTCTTACTTGAAAACTTTGATCTTCATATAGGAGTGCTGTTAAAATAGTTCCTGAAGTTTCAGATTTAATATCCACTAAAGCATTTATTGCTTTAATACGAATATCATCGTCTGAATCCTCTTCAATAACATTTTCTAAAGCCTTTATTACTTCTTTACCACCAATTTTCCCAAAAGCATCAATAACTTCTAACCGTAAATCTTTGTTTTGTTCATTTTGTAAAATTTGTATTAGAATATCAGTTGCCTCTTTCGACTCAACATTTCCTAAAGCCTTAACAGCTTTTTCGCGCACTAATATATCTTGATCTTCAATAGCTGTTTCTAATAAAATGGGTATAGCTTCTTTAGCGTGTATTTTTCCTAAAGCTTCAGCAGCAACAGCTCTTTCATAAGAGATATCACTCTCCATTAATCTAGCCATAAGTTTAGGTATAACTTTAGATTCACCTAATTCACCCATTGCAGATTCAATATTAACTTTAATTTCCTCAGATTCGACTTTATCAAGAGCTTTTTCAAGTTTCAGAATTACATCTTTTGTACCAATTTTTGAAATAGATTGAATAGCTTCTACTCGAATTAGTTCATCTTCTTCTTCATTACAAATTATTTTCTCGAGTAAAGGTATAATATCAGATCCAATAACTCGTTGAAGCGCATGAATAGCATATACTCGGATATTTTTTTCCCCATATTCTTCAATGATTTTTCTAAGAGTTCGATCTGCCCTCCTTGCACCCATTCCAATTTTACCAAATGTTTCAATTATTAATTGTAGGATCTCTTCATCATCATAAAAACTTTCAACTAGATCAATTAGTTCTGGAACTGCTCTCTCTGCTTTACTACCAAAATTACCTAACATATCAACAGCAAGGTAGATAACATCATAATTAGTTTCAGATTGAAGAACCTCTATTAGAGTTGGGATAGCTTTTTCTGCATAATCTTGAAGATTATATAATTCTTGGATTGCTTCAAAACGAACTGCCTCATCAGGGTGATCTTTAAGATTTTTAAGTAAGTCTATTATTCTCTCATCAATTTCCTTTTGTTCTTCACTCATATTCAGTCAAACCTAAAATAGTAATTTTTTTTAAAACTAAATTATTATAAGAAATTTAGCTATTTGAAGCTTAGTTAAGAGGCAGAAGCGAAAAAAAGAAAAAAGAAGATTAAAAATCGATTTTTTGACCACCTTTTTCCAAATGTTGTTTGTCATGCATCCACAATGTAGCAATGTTTTCATTCCTAAACATGCTCTTTTCATCTTCAATTGTTTCAGGTTGTGAAATTATTTTATCAAATAATTTAATGACTTTCTCACGTGTATCTTTGAATAATTTTTTAACTTCCTTAAGAGACATATCCTTTTTTTCCTCTAAAATAACATCATTCCATTTATCATATTTCATTCCTTTTTCTTGGTGATCAAATTTAAAGTCATCACAGGTTCCATTGAGTTTAGCATTGCATCCATTAATCATTTGATCATCCCAGGACCAAAGATGAATTAATAATTCTCTAAGTTTCCAGCCATTTGGTAACTCAAAGTTTTCATCGAGTGAAAGTATTATTTTAGTTATTTTTCGAGTATTCTCGAGATGTTGTTTAGGTGACAATTTTTGTTCCATAAAAATCAGTCCTAAAATAATAAGTCTATTTATTAGATATTGAACATTGAGTATAATTTTTGAATCTTTTGTATTTAATCAATTTCTCTAGTTATGTATAGAACAACAAAGTTAAAGATAGTAAAAACTTCATCTTTGATAATACAAAATTGGATGTTTGTTATAACAATGAGAGTTGGCATTGTCTCCAGTTCCAGAACTTTCATGCAAAATCTGAAGAAAAATCTTATTCTGATAGTGGTAATGTCTTTTCTCTATGCAATAAATAGCTTCGCTATAGGTGAGATAAAACTACTTCCAAATGCACCTGATGGTGGCGGTGAACTAAGACCTTTTATATTCATACCTGCTTTAGCATCGATTATCTTTGGACCAATTGTAGGCAGTTTTTCAGCTGGAATTGGTAATTTATTGATTGATTTTATTCAAGATAGATTAATACAAGGAGATATCCTTGATTTGGGAAATTTTGCTGGAATGGTAGGCAATTTCCTAGGAGCAGCTGTAGTAGGATTTCTTGCTTGGCGTTTGAAATTTGAAAAAGACGATAAAGTAATTTTATCGGGTAAAATTTGGCTGAAATATCTTCAAAATGCTGTTGCTGCGATAATTGGAATGGGTTTAGTAACAGGTGAAACAATTGGTTTATTACGTGTAGCTTTTCAAAAATCAACTTGGGAAGTTGGCAATATAATTGCTACATCAATATTCTTTAGCAATACTCTCTTTTTGGCAATTACAATAATACCTCTTCAATTAGCTATTGGCACTTATGAAAAAATCAGAGCAAAACGTTATGATAAAGCATTACATAATTCAAAAAATGTAACATTGTTGGAAGAACCAGATAAATCCCTAGCTTTAATAGAGAAATTTGAAATAATTCCTGGTGCAGGCACAGATGGTTTAGTTAAAGGTGAATGGTCACAGATTAAAATGATCATTAGAAATAATACATATGTTCCAATGACATTCAGATTGGAAATTAATTGTGAAGATAGAATAAATCCTTCAGTATCATATACAAAACTACTGAAATCTCAAGAAATTGATGAAAAATTTTTCCAAATTAATCCTTTTAATGATGCAGATAGAATTTTTACTGTTTATATTAAAAGTTGGTCACCAACATTTAAAGAATTAACAGAAGTTTCGGACATAGGATTATCAGTTAGATATAGATATACCTATAACGCTTTAACACCTTTTGATCATCAATTTAATTTCTTTATGAAATTCTTATCGATTTGTTCGTTTGGGATTTTTGTATTTAATGTCATTAGATCTATATATAGTGAATCAGGAACACCTTTCCTAGATCAATATTTCATATGGGCGATGATTGTTTGTGGAGTAGAAATTATTGTTGTATTTGGTTATTATATTTACAAATTAATTTCTGTTAAACAAAAAATTAAACGAATAAAACAAAAAGCAAAGGAAGATCAAGCTAAAGTCCAAGAAAAACGCGATAAAGAACAACTCTATTATCAACAAGAGTTAATGAAAATCAAAGAACAATATGATCTTACTGTAGGTGAAATTGAACAAATACCTGAAGAACCAATAACTTATGAAGAGATTATTGATGAGGTAGAAGTTGTAGAAGACGAACCAACTGAAATTTTGCATGAACCGGAAGTTGAGTTAGTAAAAGAAGGAATTCCAAAAGTACCATTACAGGATCAACTTGAGGAAATTTATCCATCTGAAATAGATGAAGAAATAATTGACGAAGAAGAATCAGAAGAAATT
>JAEOUJ010000225.1 GCA_016839405.1 Candidatus Gerdarchaeota archaeon
GCTACATTTACTCCTTTATTCTTAACAAATATTATTCCTATTATTATAGCTAATACTGTAGTTACAATTACTGAAATAATTGGTAAACCTAATCTTGTATACCAATTTATTTGACCATTATCTATAAGATCTATTACTAATAAATATAAGAAATAAGGAAATGTTTCTCCAATTAAAATAATAGCTAGCTTCTTTGGTAAAAGTAAAGGAATGGAAATTATTATCCATACTAAGATTAATGATGAAATTGGATAAAGTGACCAGCTTACACTTTTATTTACAATTAAATCAGTAAATAATGTTATTAATAAAGGAATTAATAAGGTAACACTCAGAATCTCCCATCTTCGAATTCTTGTTTGTTTTTCTGTTCTAATTTTTTCTGGTGCTGGAATTTGGTCTTCTTCAGGATATTTTTTCATCTTTTCAATTGAATTCTCATCCGATTCCTCTATTAAAGAATTACATAATGGACAATGTGTTTTATCAAGTTCTACTTCAACACCACATCGACTGCAATAGGGCATATTAATCACTTTGTTTGTTTAAATTGAGTTTTTAAAACTCTACTCAAAGTCTAATAATTTCTACTTTTTGTATTTGAATCTATTAACTATTGAATTTGAATTTATTTTGATAGAATTTATAATATTATTATATTGATGAAATATCTTCTCAAACAAAAGTTAAGCTACATATCATTATTTCAAAATATCAGATTTCATAAGATTTAGAATTGAGGTCATTGATTTAGAATAACTTAATTTCTCTTTTATTCTCGATTCAATTACTTCCTTCTTTTTTATTGACTCAAATTTAATTTCTGGATATTTCACATCATATAAAACTAGGCCAATTGGTGGAGCTGGTTTTATACCACCTTTTGGTAGTTTCGATTTAGGATTAAGTACTTCATCTATCTTACCCAATTCATATTTCCCTTTGCCAACATCTAGTAATAAAGAAACCATTTTTCTTACCTGATTCCAAAGAAAGCTTCTTGAAACAAATTCAAATTCTAAAGTACTTTTCATATCAATTAATTTTACATTAGCAGCATCCAATCTAAGTATAGTTGATTTTTGATATCCACTTGCTAAGATATCAGGTTTTTTGCATAATTTGATAAAATCATGAGTTCCCAATAATTTCTTTATCCCTTCATTCATTAACTCAAGATTTTCATTTGAATACATATGATAATATCTATAGACTCGACTTGTTGCGTCTCTTCTTGCATTAAATGAATCATGAACTTTTGCTATAGCCCAAGCATAAATATCATTTGGCAAATGTTGATTTATCTCTTCTAAGTATATCTCTTCTTTTAGTGAATCAATTGCTATAACTTGACTAATTGCATTAACTCCTTTATCCGTTCGACCAGCAGCAGAATAACGAGATGATTTAACTTTAGATGTAATATTTAGAGATTTTAATATTTCTAAAATTGTACCTTCAATTGTTATGATTGTCTTTTTCTGCCTTTGAAATCCTTGATAATTCGCACCAAGGTATGCGAATTTTATAGCATATCTATGTAACATATCTAATAACTCATTATTTCGCTATTAAAAAATCTCTATAGCATTTTATTAGATAATTGATCTTGAAGATCCGCTTCAATTTTTATTGCTAAATCTCTTCGAAAAACAGGTGGTATGATACGTAAAGTAGTAATTAGCATGTCTAAAATTTGATCTATTACATTTTTAACATCAAATGGTTTAATTTCAGCTAATCCTTGAACAATTGCTTCTTCATGAAAAACCTTTACTACAGAAGAAATAACAGCAAATGTTATACCATCTTTCTCAACATAATAGGGGAAATTTTTTCTATCTCGTAAAGTGAAAAATCCCAATGTATCTACAATTGAACTAACATACCAATCAAGACTTGCTTCTGTAACATCTAATCTCTCAGCAAACTCTTTCCTTGAGCTATGGTTTGGATAAGAAGCTGGCAATCTGTTTACAACATAAAGCGCAGCAGCATTGAATGCATTTTGATCTTGCGGTTTCCCTGCTTTATTTATATATTTGGCTACAATTTTCAAGGCAAATACTTTGTAAGACTCTTTTACCGAATATTTTTCAAAAAAATTATAAGCATTTTTTAAAAAGAGTATTATCTCTTCAACGCTAATATTTTCTTGTAGTAATAAATCAGTTTTACCAAAGGATTCAAGCTTCAATTTACGAATCTACCCTTATTTCAATTATAGGATTTCTCTTTTATCTTTTGTGCTATTCGGAAATAGAGGTACTTCTAGTCGAGAAAAATTATTTCCTTCTAAAATGCGATAGAATCTTTTTCCAAAAGGGTTCTTTTTCAAGTGGTACATCCTTTTTAGCTTCATTATGTACTATATTTAACTTTACAAGATCTTGATCAAATTCATAAAATCCTTCTGTACTAAAAGCTAAAGAATCTAACTTGGATTCAAATTTATCAATAAAAGCTTTGTGAGTTTTTTCTAACTGTTCTTTTATTATAACATCATCTTCATTCAATGGATTTGTAAAAACGATGATCAGATCTTTTTCTTCATCAATTTTAAAATCAAGCTTAAAGTCACTAAAAATAACAGATTTAATGCCCTGTTTACTGAAAGTTTCCTTAGAATAAGAAAACAATGCTGCAAGAAAACCGCTTTGTAAAGCATGGTCTGGGTGAGTCTTACAAGTTGAACCTCCATAACATTTAGCAAATAAAGGAACACCTGAAGATTTTAAAATTATTATATCATCAGTCAATTATGATTTCACCCTATATTATTGATTATCAGATTATGTAACGCCCACATTTAACACAATAATATTTCTTGTATTGTCGAATATATTTTGTTTCTTCGCCACATATTGGACAATGATGTTTCTTTTCAGGTGTATCAATTGACAAAGGTTGTTTAATATCTAAATCAGTTTCATCGATTTTTGACATATCTTTCAATTCAGAAATCATTGCACTAGATAATTCAGTACCAATTACACCATCATCTTCTTCTAATGGCATATCCTCATCTTCATCATCTATTGCTAATAATGGTTCTTCATCAGGAATTTCAACTAATTCATCATCAGGTATATCAGCCAAGCTACGGATAGAAGTAGTACTATTTTCTTTTGGTTTTTCATTAACAGTATCAAAGGAATTTTCTTCATCGTCTATTTCTTCTTCATCATAGTCTGATGGTACCGTTTCAAGGAGGCTTTCAAGTACTTTTTGATCTTGTTCTAATTTTTCATCCTCGGTTTCGGCATCTATTTCAGAAGAATCAATAGATGCTGAATAATCGGATTCTGATAAATCTTCCTCCTCAATAATTTGTTCTTTTTCTTCTAAATCTATAGCTGATTCCTCATATGTTTCCATTTGATCTTTCGTTTCAATATCAGGTATTTCGGTTGGAGGTGGTAATTTTGTTAGTATATCAATACTTTCATCTAATTGATCATCTTCTTGAATTATTTCTTCATCTACAGGTTCAGTTAGAAATTCATCAGTTTTGCTATATGATATTTCTTCTTCCAGATCTTTCAAACGTTCTGTTAAACTATCTAATTTGCTGTTTATTTGTACAAGTACTTTTTCAAGTTCAGAGCTTATTTTTGGTGCTTTTTCATCTTCAACATGGGATTGCTCTTCGATAGCACTTTTTGAAGTTGTTATAATCCTTTCTCCTTCATCTGTGCGTTCCCGTCCAATTATTATTTCATCGGTCTCATCTAGGACTGACATTACCTCTGCAATAAGACGTTCTGTTTCTTCTTGAGCTTCATCTTCTATCATTATTGACTTAGTTGTGGATGGTATTGTATCAACAACTTCTGTAGCAATTGTTTCAGTTTCTGTTTCTATAGCTTCCAAATCAGGCTCAATTTCGGGTTCTTCTTTAGATATATCCTCAATAACAGGAATTTCTTCCTTTGGTTTTAAAGGGCTTATTCCCTCTCGCTCCAATAAGCATTTTGCCATTATATCAAATGCTATATCAATATTCTCACCTGTTAATGCAGAGGTTTCTATGTATTCACAGTTCAGACCCGAGCTCTCTCTTAATGCTTGAGCATATTTAACACCCATATCACGAGTTATTTCTCTTTGATCCTTTAAATCAATTTTATTAGCACAAATAACAAAAATTTCAATTGTTCCATTTGAATAACGAATTGCTTCGTCAACCCAGGTTGAAAGATTTTTCAGTGATTTAGCATTTGTTACATCAAAAACCAAAAAACAGCCAGTTGCTCCTCCATAAAAACTAGAACGGATGTATTTGTATTTATCTTGACCAGCTAAATCCCAAACTTGAAATCCTATAGTTAAATCTCCAAGTCTTAATTTATAAGAAGAAAAATCAGCCCCTACTGTAGATATATATTCCTCAGCAAAATGCTCTCCCATAGCACGTTTACGAATAGTTGTTTTACCAACAAAAGAATCACCTGTTAAAACAATTTTCCATAGGAAGTCTGATTGTTTTTTATCTTCCATCATTTTAGTAGCGCCTTTTCTTTATTCGTTTATTGAGTATTATTAGAGAGGTTTTTGCCTAATAAAGAGATTAATTAGCAATAAATAAATTACTTCCATTGTTCTTTACTCTTTCGCTAAATAAATAAATTTAATTTAAAAAAATAAAAAATCAACTTTAATTCACGTTTTTTCACTGTTTTTTATACAATTATAATCGAGAAAATATCCTAATATTACAATCCCTTATTTTCAATAAAAATATCTTATTTTATAATTAGATATAAAATAATAAGTCACTTTGGGACAAAAATTTCATTTGAAAAATAAAATTCGAGTGTGAGATTAAATTGGGATACGACCCTAATTCAAAATGTGTAAAATGCTATCAGAGATCGAGATTCTTATATTATTGTGAACATTGTTGTGGAACTTTCTGTTCTGATTGTATTGCTACAGAAAAAACTGAATGCACATATTGTAAATTTTGCTCTCATATAAGTGTAGGAAATAAATGTGAAAAATGTGGTAAAATAAATCATGTCCCAGTCGCTAGGAAGATTAAACTATGCCCTAATTGCTCATCAGCGAAGCTTAAAGATATTAATAAAAAGATTAGTGGACTAACATCAGAATTTTATGAAGCTATAGAAGCAATTAATCATGGATTAATTACCATTAAAACTTTTGCAGATAAATATTCTAACATAATAATAAATGCTAAACAATTACGTAGGGAACGTTTTGGGTTATACCCATCTATTGAAAATGGTTTATTTCGAATATCTGGGCTTTTTTATGAGACGACACAAAGAGCTTCAGAATTATTAGATAAAGTTTGTCAACACATCTATCATGAAACAAAAGCACTAAATCTTAGAACAAACATTCCAATTAGTCAACTTATCTCTGTAGATAAGATTATTAAAACAATAAGAACTCATGCTCGAAGTTATACCAATTTAATTGAAGATTTTCTAGAAAAACCACGTAATGAATTATTAGATATTGAAGGTAAAATTGCTGAATTAAAGAATTACTCATTTCTTTTTGATGAAGTTCTTGATCGTTTTGAACCTGGTAACTATGAATTGAAAATTGCTGCATTTCCAAAAATAAAAATGCTATTTTCTAATGAAAAAAGCAAAAAAACTGGTACACTTTTTATAACAAATAAAAAATTATACTTTTTACCACAATACCGATTTATTTTCAATTTCTATGGAAAATTAAGAGAAATCCCCATATCGGCAATTAGAGATATTGAAACAAAATCAAAAATCATTTTTGGAAATCAAATAATAATTAATTTCCCACAAAAAAAGAAAATAAAAATTAAGGGATCAAATATAGTTTTGGAGCAATTGAATACATTATTTAGCAACTTATTTAATATGAATGAGAATTTTATTTCAAATGACATTTATACTATTGAAGATTATAGCTCTAGCTTGAATTTCCATAATTTACAAGAAAGGATTGAAAGAAGAATTAAAGATTTAAAGGAAATACCATTTTCTAGAACTTTTGCTCCTACGGAAATTAGAAAACCCTGGCATCCTCCTAGACCATTGCCAAGAGAAACTGAAGAAGTTCGTACACTGAGAATTGAATTAAATGCTGCTAAGGACACATTACGAGAATTGATCAAAGCATTTAATGATAGAACAATTTCACCTGAAGTTTATTTTGCAAGAAGAGAGAAAACAAAACAAAGAATTTTAACATTACAGGAAGAACTTACTGAAGCTCAAAAATCAAGGATGGGCGTTGAAAGGCTTAATGAATTGCTTAATTATTATTCAGGAAACCAACCACAACATTATACATCAAGATAAAAAATGTTAAATTTAAGTGTTAAATTTTACCTCTAAAGCATGATTTTTAAGCAAATCCTTAAATTATTTACACAGAAAAAATTATAATCACATATCAATCCCAATATACTTAATATCCAATGAGGTTTTCCAACATTGCGAAAGGATAGTCAAGGACGAATTCATTTAAAAATAGTATTCTATGGACCTTCTCTTAGTGGTAAAACAACTGGTTTACGTTGGCTCTACGATCAAATCGAAGGATTAACAAAAGGTGGTTTTACTTCTATAGCGGATCCAACAGGTAGAACTCTTTACTTTGATTTTACGCCATTTTCCGCATCAGGTAGGGTTATTTTAGATGCTTATACAGTAGCAGGTCAAACAAGACACAAAAGCCAAAGAAAAGTCATTCTTAGAGGAGTAGATGGAATTATACTTGTTCTTGATTCCACACCTGAAATGATAGAATATAATAAAGAATCTGTTGATGAATTAAAAGACTTTTTAGGAGATCGTTTTGGTACAGAGGTCCCTATTGTAATAGCTTTAAATAAACGCGATGTTCCTAATGCATTAACTCGTCCTGAATTGCTTGCAGGCCTTGATCTAGATGGATATCCTGTTTATGAAACAATTGCTACAAAAGGTATTGGTATTAAACGAGCTTTTCAATCAATTGCTCGCGAAATTCTATTGAAGCAATTATATGGAAAATAAATTTCATTTTTATTTTCATTAACTTAATGCTTTAATTTAATTCAAAAATTAGAAATGAAAAATAAATATAATTTTATGTCATAATTTTATAATTTTTTAAAGCAGTAATTTAATAGTATTTTTTTCTTAATGTTAATTATCAAATTTATTTTATGAATGGAGGTATTGAATTAATGCTAAAAGTGAAAATTGGAGATAAAGCTCCTGAATTTTGTTTAACTGAAACAAGTGGTTCTGAAATTTGTTTGAAGGATTACCACGGAAAATGGGTAGTAATTTACTTTTATCCAAAGGATAATACAAAAGGTTGTACTCTAGAAGCAATAGATTTCACACAAAGCTTGGATGATTTTGAAAAAATGAATGCAATTGTTTTAGGCATTAGCCCAGACTCAATTAAAAGTCATCAAAAATTTACTGACAAACATGAATTGAAAGTTCAATTACTTAGTGATGAAAATCAAAAAGTATTAGAAAAATATGGTGTTTGGCAAGAAAAATCAATGTATGGAAAAACGTATTTTGGTGTTGTTAGAAGTACTATATTAGTTAATCCAGAAGGAAAAATTGCTGAAATTTGGGAAAAAGTACAAGTTAAAGATCATGTTGAGAATGTAAAGCAAAAATTAAAAGAACTTCAAAGTTGATTTAGATTTTCTAAATCTTTTTATTTTTTTGGTGAATTTATTTATGACCTCAAATAAAGAACAAGCAAATAATCGAAAATTTAATCGATTGATTAATGAAAAAAGTCCTTATTTGTTACAACATGCTACAAATCCTGTTGATTGGTATCCTTGGTCTGAAGAAGCTTTTGAAATAGCAAAAAAAGAAGATAAACCTATTTTTCTTTCAATAGGATATTCGACCTGTCATTGGTGCCATGTTATGGCTCATGAATCATTTGAAGATCCTGAAATAGCCAAGTTAATGAATGATGTGTTTGTTAATATTAAAGTAGATCGTGAAGAACGACCAGAAATAGATAATGTCTATATGGCTGTTTGCCAAATGATTCGAAGAAATTGTGGTTGGCCATTGACAATTATAATGGATGCTGATAAACATCCTTTTACAGCTACCACATATATTCCCAAAGAAAGCCGTTTCGGTCAAATGGGTATTAAGGACTTTATTTTAAAAATACAAGATTATTGGAAGAATAATAGAGAAGAATTACAATTAGCCTCTAAAGAAGTGATTGCAGCTTTAAAAGAAATGGATTATTCAGGTGGTGAAATACTTACTCAAGAAACTCTTAATGATGCTTTTAAAGAAGCTGAATTATTGTTTGATGATATTAATGGTGGCTTTAAAAGCGCACCAAAATTCCCAACACCACATAAATTATTATTCCTACTAAGATATTGGCATAGAACTAAAGATAAACAAGCTCTTGAAATTGTGGAAAAAACACTTCAAGCTATGCGATTAGGAGGTATATACGATCACATAGGTTTTGGATTTCATCGTTATTCCACAGATTCTCAATGGTTATTACCTCACTTTGAAAAAATGCTTTATGATCAAGCTATGCTAATAATTGCCTACACTGAAGCTTTTCAAGCTACTAAAAATTCATTTTATAAAGAAGTTGTTGAAGAGATAATATCTTATGTTTTTAGAGAATTACAATCACCAAAAGGAGGATTTTATTCTGCAGAAGATGCTGATAGTGAAGGAGAAGAAGGTAAATTTTATGTTTGGACAACTGACGAAATACAAAAAATATTGACTAGTAATGAGAGTGAACTATTTTTTAAAGTTTATAACATTGATAAAAAAGGGAATTTTAAAGAAGAATCCACCAGAGAACTAACAGGTAAAAATATACCTCATTTAAAACAATCATTAGCTAATCTAGCTAATGAATTAAAAATACCTTATAGAGAGTTTAAAAATAATTTAGGAATAATACAAAAAAAGCTTTTTCAAGAACGTGAGTTAAGAATTCGCCCACATAAAGATGACAAAATATTAACTGATTGGAATAGTTTAATGATTGTTGCACTTGCAATTGCTGGAAGAGTGTTAACCAATGATGAGTACATTTCTAAAGCTAAAAATGTAGTGAATTTTATTTTGCAAGAAATGCGAACAAATACTGGTAGATTACTTCATAGATATCGTGATGGACATGTAGCTATTCATGGATTACTTGATGATTATGCTTTCTTTATTTGGGGATTATTAGAATTATATGAAACTACTTTTGATGATAATTATCTCAAAGAAGCTATAAATTTCAACAAAGTACTTCTAGATCATTTTTGGGATAAAGACAATGGTGGTTTTTATTTTACACCTGATGATGGAGAGAAAATAATTATACGTAAAAAAGAAATTTATGATGGAGCAATACCTTCTGGAAATTCTGTTGCTCTTTTGAACTTGCTGAAATTATCACGTATAACAATGGATTTAGATTTTGAAGATAAAGCATCAGCAATCAATAAAGCATTTTCTTCTATAATTGAACAATCGTTATTAGCCTATACAATGTTTTTATCTGGTCTTGAATTTGCCTATGGTCCGACTTATGAAGTAGTGATAGTTGGAAAAAAGAACAAAGATGACACAAGAGTAATGATAAAAACATTACGAGAAGTCTATGTACCAAATAAGATTGTGCTTTTTGTACCTGATGATGAAGAATCACCTGAAATTTTACAAATTACTGATTTTGTAAAACATAAAAGCAGTAAAAATAATTTAGCAACAGCTCATGTTTGTATTAATCGATTTTGCAAATTTCCAACAACTGAAATTAAAAAAATGTTAGAATTATTGAATGTGAAATAAAAAATAAACAAAAAATTATAAAACAAAGGGATTTTTTGTTGTAGTGATTGTTATTAAAAATATTTTATAGAAATTAACAATCTAACAGAGCAATTTGGGTTGGTATTAATTGACAAAAAAAACCAAAGTAGCAGTTATTGGAATGGGTTATGTTGGTATACCCGCAGCTGCACTAATAGCTGATGTTGATGGATTTGAAGTTGTAGGCATTCAAAGACGTTCAGAACGATCAGGATGGAAAATAGATGCTTTAAATAAAGGTGAATGCCCTATTCTAAATGAGCCTGATTTACCTGAATTGATTAAAAGAGTTGTTTTAGAGAAAAAAACATTTCATGTAACTGATGATACTGATATCTTAAAAGATATGGATTATATTCTAATTGATGTTCAAACACCAACTGATAAAGAAACTCATGAACCATTGTATAAATCACTTAGAGAGGTTTCAGCTACTGTAGGTAAAAAGATGAAAGATGGGGCAGTTGTAGCAGTGGAATCAACAGTTGCTCCTGGGACTACTGAATTTATTGTTAAACCTATTCTAGAAGAAAATTCAGGTAAAAAAGTAGGTAAAGATTTCTATCTCGTTTTTGCCTATGAACGAGTTATGGTGGGTAGACTGATTAACAATATTGTTAACTATCCTCGAATTATTGGAGGAATTACTGATGAATGTACGAAAAAGGGTCTTTGGTTGTATAAACATATTGTAAATGAAGAATTAATACCAGTAAGTGCTACTACTGCTGAAGTAGCTAAAGTTGTTGAAAATACATATCGAGATGTACAAATTGCCTTTGCTAATGAAGTTGCTTTAGCTTGTGAATCTATGAATGTTGATTTCAATGAGGTTAGAAAATGTGTAAACAGTTTGCCATTTAATTCAAATGCCTATAGAGATCTTCATTTACCGGGTGCAGGGGTTGGTGGACATTGTTTGCCAAAAGATCCATGGCTACTAAAATACGGTGTTGAAACTTATGGAAAAGATAAAGTACCTTTTGACGTTATTGTTAAAGCTCGTATGCGCAATGATATGATGCCATCACATATGCTTAATTTAGCAAAAATAGCTTCTAAGAAAGCTGGCATTGATTTTAGCAAAGCAAAAATTGCTGTTTTAGGAGCTTCATTTATTGAAAATTCTGAGGACACAAGAAACTCACCAACAATAGATTTCATTAATTTACTTGAGAGCGAAGGTGTAAAATGGAAAATTCATGATCCATTTGTTAGGCCAAGAGAATTTCCTTTTCCTGTTTCTAAAAATCTTGATGAAATAGTCGAAGGTTCAAGTATTTTAGTAATTTTTGTGAAACATCAAGAGTATTATAAAATAAATCCTAATTGGTTAAAAGATAAAATGATTCATCCTATTATTATTGACGGACGAGATGTTTTTAATTTGCATGAATTTCGCCAGGTAGGATTTACAGCCTATGGTTTAGGAAAACCTAACCATTAGGTTACATTTTTATTATCCTTTAAAGTAAAATCTTAGTTTTCTGAAATTTAAGTGCAAAATTATTTAGAAAGTAAACTATTAAATTAAAGTAAAATAACTTTGATAGTTAAATTAAGAACATATTTATTCAATTACAAAATTATTGGCGGTAATATTTTATGACTGAAGATGAAGATACTTGTGAAATAATAAGTAAAATGAGAGTTACAGTAACTACTGCAAATGAGCGTAAAAGTGGAACTGATGATCCTATTAAACTTTATATTGGCGAATATACTTGGGATTTAAATCATCCATTTTGTGATGATTTTGAGAAAGGACGTACAGATGTCTTTGATTTAGATATACCTAAAAATTTCACATCAGATTGGTTTCAATATTTCTGTTTGAAAAAAGGTCGAGATATTGGTCATGATAAATGGCAATTAAGACGTATTGTTTTAGAAATTAATGATAGGGTTATTTATGATTCAGGAGACATTGATGTATGGTTTGATAAAGGTAAATCTACTTGGTGCGCAAAAGATTTCTTTTATGGTAAATGCCGTGGAGATATAAGCCCTGATTTTGATATAAAACATTAGATTCTAATTTCTTTTTTTTCTTTTCCTATTGAAAATTTTAAATTGACTTTTGTATATATTAGAGAATAGTCGGTTATTGATTAATTTGTATACTAGTTTTAATACTAATTAAATAATAAAAACTGGGAGAAACCTTTATATATGAAAATAGAGAGATATACCACCAAGGTAGTCCTATTCTCCCACTATAATGGAGAGTAATAATCACTCCTTATAGCAGTACTATTAAAGTAAAATTGGTGAAATTTAATTGTCAATAAAAAAAGAAGAAAGGGAAGAATTAGAATCCCTAGAGAATAATTGTAAAGTTTGCGGTTCTGATGCACTAATAAATGATTCTTCGAGAGGAGAACGCATTTGTACAAATTGTGGTGCTGTTCAAGATATTATTATTAGTTCAGGTCCTGAATGGAGAGCTTTTACTAAAAGCGAACAAGATGCCCGAGAAAGAGTTGGTGCTCCGACATCCAATTTGAAGATAGATAAGGGATTAAGAACTCAAATAGGAACTGGATATAAAGACATATCAGGTAAAAATCTAAGTCCATCTACTATTGCTCGAATGAATAGATTGAGATGGTTAAATAGAAGAACTGGGCGATCTGAAGCCCGTAATCTAAGAGATGCTATCTTTGAATTAAAACGTATAGCTAGTCAGTTAGGTATTTCTGAAGATATAACTGAAACTGCTGCTATTTATTATAGAAGAGCATTAAAGGCAAAGCTTATTCGAGGTCGAAGCATAGATTCAATGACAGCTTCAGCCATTTATATTGCATGTAGAACTCATAATGTTCCAAAAACATTGAAAGACATTTGTACAACTGGAAAAGTTGACAGAAAAGAATTAGCTCGTTGTGTAAGAGTTTATATTGTTGAGTTAGGCATTAAACCAACACCAATAGATCCTGCTCAGCTTTTATCTCGATTAGGTGCTGAGTTAAACTTAACAATGCATACACAAAATCGTGCAATTGAAATTTTGAAAACAGTTCGTGAATATAAACTAGATGTTGGAAAAAATCCTATGTCAATAGCTGCAGCTGTATTATATATAGCTGGAATACAAACTGGTGAAAGAAGAACTCAACAACAAGTTGCAGAAGCTGCAAAAACTACCCCTGTTACTTTACGAAACCGGTTCAAAGAATTAGTTGCAGCATTAGAGATAGGTAAAGTTACGGTTAAAAGAGGGGCTGCTGCGACACCAGTATATGTTCGTGATCCTTATAAGAAATTTTAAGAGATCATGAAAAGAATTGTCTTCTCATAGACAATAAAAGCCATTGTGGTAGGGTGCCTAAACCCATCCCTACCACACTCTTATTCTTTATTTTAGAGTTTTTTAAATATTTTATTGGATTTATTCTACGAAGTTAGTAGAAAAAATTAAAAATTAAGTCATTATCCGATTAAATACATTTGAAGTAATGAATAGGAGATTACCATATGTTATGGGCAGAAAAATACAGACCACATTTATTGAAAGATATTATTAATCAAAATGAGATCAAAAATAGATTAAAAGGATTTATTAGTGCTGGTACAATGCCTCATTTGCTATTTGCTGGCCCTCCAGGAACAGGTAAAACTACTGCAGCCTTAGTTCTCATAAATGAGATTCTTGGCAATTTTGATGTTTTTGGAAGAAAAGAAGATCAATTACAAACAAATGTTCCTTATTTAGAGTTGAATGCATCTGATGAACGAGGTATAAATGTTGTTCGTGAACGCATCAAAAATTTTGCTCACCTTATGGCTATAAATGCTCCTTTTAGAGTCATTATCTTGGATGAAGCTGACTCCATGACTTCAGATGCTCAACACGCATTACGTCGAACTATGGAAAAATATAGTTCAACATGTAGATTTATTTTAATTTGTAATTATAGTTCAAAGATAATTGAACCTATTCAATCTCGTTGCGCTGTTTTTAGATTTACTCCTCTTAATGATAATGATACTAAAAAATATCTAAAAAATATCATTAAGAATGAAAAAGTAGCAATAAATGAGGAAGGTATCGATGCAATTATCTATGTTTCAGAAGGTGATCTTCGAAGAGCAACAAATATCCTACAATCTGCTGCTATAATGGGCAAAGAAATCACGGAAGAGGATGTTTATAAAGCAACAGGTAAAGCTCAACCACAAGAAATACGAAAAATGATAAAATTAGCTACAACAGGTGAATTCAAAGAGTCTAGAAAATTATTACTTGAGTTACTGATTAAACAAGGTCTAGCAGCTCAAGATGTTATAAAACAAATTCATCGGGAAGCAATTCAAATGACCGACATTGATGATAAAACTAAGGTAGAAATGATTAAAACAATTGGTGAGATTGATTTTCGTTTAACAGAAGGATCTAATCCTGAAATTCAGTTGTCAGCTTTATTAGCTCATTTAATAGGTTTAAATCTTAAAGTCTAATAATTAATTTTATTGAATTCTAATCAATTCTTCAATGCCAATGTATGAATACCACACTCTCCACCACATTTACTGGTTCCATTCCATCGACCTTCTCGTTCAAGTGAGTTATCACTTATTATTTTTGTACAAGGTTCACAACCCAAACTTCTGTAACCTTTTGCATAAAATGGATGAACAGGTATGTTATTAATAGCCAAATATCGCCATACATCAAGCTCTGTCCAATTTAGAATTGGATTAATTTTAATTAGTCCATTTTTTTCTTCGAGTTCTTTATAGTTCTTTCTAGTCCTTCCTTCGGTATTTCTTAATCCACATATCCATGCTTGTAGATTTTTTACTGCTTTTTTTGTTGGCTCAACTTTCAAGATTCGACAACATTCATCGGGATCGTTTTTTGGCAAAGTTGGATCTACTTTTTCTGATGACATATATTCAACTAAATTTAGATTATAATGATCAATCATTTTATCTTTATACTCGAAAGTTTCTTTTGGTTTAAATGGAGTCATTATAGTAAAGATTCTAATATCTGGTTTGATTTGTAGTGCTAAATGAACTACAACCATACTATCTTTACCAAAACTACATGCCACTTCTACTTTATCGCCAAATCTCTTTATAGCATCAAAAATAATTTGTTTTGCTCGTTTTATCTTGCTAACTATTGTATTTTCTATAGTGCATATTTCAGTATTATTTATAGATGAGTCCATTGCCAAACCGTCCTCAATTTTTGTCTTTGAATAAATTATTTGATATACTTTGAGTGTTTCTTACCAAATATCCAAATAAAATAAGTTCGATTATATAACATTTTTTTTCTTTTACAGAAAATGAGTATCTTAATTATGTTTATGTTAAACAATCTTTTAAGAGACTCATTTAGTTCCTGTCAATTGAATAAAAGAAAATGCAAATACTTCAAGTTCCTTCTTTAAAGCCAGTTAAATAGTCTCTTTGTTCATCAGTAAGTGGTTCTAAACGAATATTATGTGATTCCAGAGCCATTCGAGCAACATAATCATCCAAGTTAGATGGTATATTTATTACTTTAATTGGTAATTTTCCTTCATTTTTTGCTAAATATTCTAAAGCTAATGCTTGAATAGCAAAAGATCCATCCATAATCTCGAGAGGATGACCTTGACCGGCTGGCCTAGCTAAATTAACGAGTCGACCCTTTGATAGAAGATACAAATGTTTTCCATTTGTTAGTGTATATTCTTCGCAATTTTGATTAATTTCTTTGATATTTTTAGCTATCTTACTTAAACCTTGAATGTCAATTTCAAGATCAAAATGACCTGCATTGGCTAGCATTGCACCATCTTTCATATTTTTCATATGCTCTACTGATATAACATGTTTATCTCCAGTGGCAGTTATGAATAAATCTCCTATTGGTGCTACTTGTTCCATACTCATTACTTCAAATCCTTCATACAAAGCTTCCAAACCTTTATGCCATCCTGAAGGTTCGCTCTCATCTGCATATGGCATTCGATCACCAGCTTCAACTACTATTGTTCTCGCTCCCATTCCCCTTGCACGTATAGCAAGCCCTCTGCCACACCAACCATAACCAACTATAACAACATTCTTTCCTGAAATGAGTTTATTTGTAATAGTCATAATTGCATTTAAAGCTGATTGACCTGTACCATATCTGTTATCAAACAAGTGTTTAGAGTAAGCACCATTTGCGTTAATTATTGGAAATTTTAGTGCTCCTTCATTAGACATTGCTTTTAATCTAATAATGCCTGTTGTTGTTTCTTCACTTGCACCAATAACATGTTCAATTAATTCTGATCTTTTAAAATGAATAATATTAATTAAATCTGCTCCATCATCAATAAGAAGATTGGGTTTTGAATCTAAAACGCTGTTAAGGTTTTCATAATATTCTTCAGTATTTTGATTAGCCCATGCAAAAACTTCAATTCCATCAAATTTCGTTAAAGCTGCAGCAACTCGATCATCAGTTGTTAATGGATTGCAACTGGCAACTCTTACAGTAGCTCCTGCAGCTCTTAAAGTTCGTATCAATTGACCTGTTTTTTTCTCTAAATGTAGTGCTACACTTACTTTTTTACCCTTCAATGGTTGTTCTTTTTCAAATCGTTTTTTAATTGCATTAAGAATCGGCATATTTTCCTCTGCCCAATTTAATTCCTTAATACCTTCATCGGCTAAATTCATATCCTTTACTTTACTCAAATAAATCACCATGATTGAAATGAAATCAATTATTAAAAGGATTTTTAAGAATCATAAATAAAATGTCATATAAATGGATGGAAGGATATTAATTAACCTTCCATCAAGAAAACCGCTCACTCTAGTCCTCCACTATAAGGGAAGTAATTTATATAAATTTAATTTTCATATCTTGACCAAAGTTCATCTCTTAATAAATCACGAATCGCAACTCTAATAATTTCACTTTTATTAGGATATCGTTTTTGTTTTACAAGCTCTTCCAATCCTTCCAAAAATCCTTCAGGCACATTTACTGTTAATAATCTCATCATTTTTCTTAACACCTCGACAAGAGATTCCTTCTATTGGCCATTATAGTTTCTTTAAGACCATCCATATACTTTACAGGCAATCTCTAGATACTGCTAATATTAATTTCTATTAAAAAAGAAAGTAAGTATAGGGTAGTACCACGGTATTACCATTAATTACTGGTAAATTATTTCTTTTCTGCGAAATATTCCTCTAATTTTGCCAAAATAGCTTCTTCGTCTTTCGAAATAACACCATCTTCTAGCGCTAATTGTTTTACACTTGCTATTAAACGATCTTTGAAGCGTTTTCTATCTAATGCTTCTGATAGACCTCCTTCCTCTTCGATACATCTAGCAACTTCTTTCTCAAATGAACGAATATCAACCTCAATATGGGAGAGTAATATTGATTCTTCTACTGTTATAATATCATCTTCCATTGCTTGTTTTATTAAAGCCTCTAATAAATTACTAAGAAATGGTTTGAAATGTTCTTTGAAAGCCATTGTTGCACCTATCTGATACTTTGTTAGATTAGTTTTAAATTTTTATCTGATATTTAATTACATGTAAATTATATTTAACTTTGGAAATAGAAAATATGTAATAGTAGAATAAATTTACTTAATCATATCTTTTTATATGCTATTACTTCAATTTCAACTCCTACATCTCTTGGTAAGCGAGCTACTTCAACTGCTGCTCTAGCAGGTGGATTCTTTGTAAAAAACTCAGTGTATTTAACATTCATATCACCAAATGTATTCATATCCTTAAGAAAAACAGTGCACTTTACAACATCATCAAGTGTTGCTCCAGCTTCCTCCAATATTGCTTTTACATTTTTCAATGATTGTTCAGTTTGATCTTTAATATTACCCTCAACTATTTGGCCTGTTTCTGGATTTAATGGTATTTGACCAGAAACAAAAATAAATTGACCAGCAATAATCCCTTGTGAATATGGTCCTATTGCTGCAGGAGCTTTATCAGTTACAATTATTTTTTTCATAGTTAAAACATCTCCATCAAAACTCCCACTACCAATGTTAATTACTTTTCCATTGGATTTTGTATTAAAAAATAAAATTAAAGTGAATCAATGATTTTTAAAGCATCCATAAGCTCTTCTTTATCATCTTTTTTAGATTCTTTAGTCAACTCATCTATTTTTTCTGTTTTTGGTGGTTGGGGTACAACTTCTTCTCCAATTGGTTTTTCAACAATTGGTTCTTCTTTAATAGAGATTTGTTCACTTGGAGGAGTAGGGACATGTGGTATTTCAAAAACCGGTTTTTCTGGCATAGTTTTAGTTGTTTCATCTTTTACGATTGATTCAGTTATTATTCTTTCATCTTCTAAAGAATGATCTTTAATAATTGCTGGTTTTATTTCAGAAGTAGTTTGTTGAGTTAAATGAGCTAATTCTTTAACAGCATCAGAATTTGTGCTTGTATCTATAGCTTCTACTAAACCTTTTCCACTTACATCAGCTAGTGATTCCATTTTTTTCATTTTACCCTCTAGTGCGACTAATCTTTTATTTGTAATCTCAATATATTCAGAGAATTCTTTTTCTAAACCTTCTAAAGCCTTTATAATAGATGAAACTATACCTTCGAGTTGTTTGTAAAGTCTTTCTTCTGCGCTCAAACTTCATCTACACCATTTAGATTCAATGCTGATTCTAAGGAATTCAAAATATAGAATTCTTAAATTATAATGATTATTATATTGACTGTCAAATCTATTTGAGTTTACCGATTCAAATCAATTAAGATTAGGCATCATTGTATTTTAAATTGTGCTTTTTTGCAATTATTGAAGATATTTTAATTTATTTTTGAAATGCCCTATATCGGATTTTTCTATTAAATTACTTATTGCTTCTTTTGCTTTTGCCATTACTTCTTTTAAATCAATTGTTAATATTTGTCGTTCTTTCATTATTATTTTTCCATTAATTATTGTTGTTCTAATGTTTGAATCATTAGCACAGTA
>JAEOUJ010000226.1 GCA_016839405.1 Candidatus Gerdarchaeota archaeon
AGATTTTTTATTCGAGAGATAATTGATCCCTTATTGATACTTATTCCTCTTGTTTCCAAAGACATTTTAGTTTCACTAGTTTCATTTACTACCATTGGTAAGAAATAAATAACTAGTCCTGTTGTAAAAGCAATTCCATATGGAATGGCTATTTTTCTCAATGATTGAATATAATCATTAGAATTGGTTGTTAAACTAAAAAGACAAGACCCAACTGCTAAATTCAATATTCGTAAACAAGAACTAGATGCAATTACAATTGATTCAACATTTATAGCAATTGATTGGAATTTAAAGCTATTAGACATAAATCCAAAATTTGTTACCAATCTAATTGATGCACCACTATTACTTGCTGGAAAAATCAATTGAATAATAAAAATAATAGGAATTAACCATATTGTTGGTTTAATATAACGGAAAAAATTTTTCCATTTTATTTTTGCTGGTAATGTTATAACAATCATTATTCCAAATAAACTCGTCAGTAAGATGATATCTTTAAGCATAAATGATAAAAGTGACATTAGAAACAACATTAGTAATTTCGTTCTTGGATCTAATTTGGTAGACTCATTTTGTCTTTTATTTTTGGAGCGGTAAACAAAAGTCACACTTATCACTTTAAATTCTAATTTTCTTCTTAAATTTGGATTAATCTCGATATGTCTAGAAGGATATTTCGATAATAAAATTTTTCCCATATTTTTTAGATTTTTATTTAATTGATATATCATTATACCTAGAAAGAAGATTTATTATATACAAAAAGCTCAATAATATATCAGCTTCATTCTATTTTGGAGTAGAAAATATTGATAAAAAGAGTGATTGTGCTAAAAAATAATATTCCTCTAATTAATAGAAACTATGAACCAGAAGGAACTGATAGCTCTGGTTCTCTTGGGACTTTTCAAGCAATTGTTGATAATGTTTCAAGCAAAGCTTTACCTGGACTAAAAAATGAAGAACATATTAATAATTATAAAGTAGTTTATCAACTTGATGAATCAGTTCTATTCTTGGTTGGAGCTGATGCAAATGAAGTTGGCTTACAAGAAATTTTTCTTGATGAATTGAAAAGCTTATTTTATGCTGTTTTTCCGAAAGATTTCATATCAAATTGGCCAGGGGATGATACATCAGTATTTAAGGGATTTGATGCAAAATTAGATCAACTCCGAAGTGCTTTTGAAAATAGAATTATGACAAAACCAGGTAGTAGACGAGTTTTAGATACTTTAAGTGTAATGGAACTCCCGCAAAGGTTACAAAAAACTGCTTATGCTATTCTTGATGCTAAAATTGCTTCATTTGAACAAGTTATTCAATTAACAAATGTAACACCACAAGAGGCAGTAGCAAATATTCAAGAAATTTTAAATGCAGGTTTCTTATATACAACAAAAATTGGAAGCCGAGTTTATTATTCAATTAAATCTTTTGGAGAAGCTCAACCAATCGAAACTGTCCCTAGTATTGCTCCTACTACAGAAACAATACCTCGTGAAACTGTTCAACCAACTACAGCTACAGAAATGCCATCAGATTTAGAGGTTAAAAAAAGAGACATTAATCGTGGTAATGTTCCATTCCTTATGAAACAATTTAAAAAAGATTTAGACAAAATCTTCGATGCTATCATTAGTCGTAAAACAACATTATTGTTATTAGATCCTGAAACAGATAAAAATGAAGTATTATTGAATATGGTTTTAGATACTTTGCAGTGTTTTGCTCCAGAACGCGAATTACGTATTATTAATTTTACAAATGATTTTATCCATCCTCGAGAGGCTGATATCATTAGAATAGATAGAGATTTACAGAAATTTTATTCAAATGAATTAACAGTTGATATTGATAATAAAAGAATCACAAATGGTGATAATTCTCTCTATCTTGCTGATATAATTAAAGAAATGAGTAAAATGAAACATTCTGAATGTGTTTCATTACTATTGAATAGGGTTGCTCTTATTGAAAAATTAGCACAAGATTGGGCTAAGATTAAGAAGCTTAACTTACCAACTGAGGATTTTATCACCAATGTACGAAATAAACACAATCCTGCAATAATACAAGTTATGGATAAAGTTGCTGCAAATATTTATATGGATTAAAAGTTCTCTTTATCCTTACTTTTTTTTGTATTTTTAATTAAAAGATGTATTTTTTTCTTAAAACTATTGCTAATATCGAAATCTTTTTCACAGTTTAAGAATAGAAACTAATTAAAGGTGTATTTATTTATGACTGAAATCTCTGAGGTTTTATCTGCTCTGAAAAGGGGAAATATGACTATAGAAGAAGCAATGAATGAGCTTAATGAATCATTGAAGACAGTGAAAAAAGATATCAATGATTTAGAAAAGCCAATTGAAGACGTAATTGAATATGAAAGACGCCAAAAAGATGTAATCGCCAAATTTGAATCAAGCAATTTAACATTATCCCAAGAAATTGCTAATTATAAAGAAGAAAAAATCTCAAATGAGCAGCTATTAAAAGAAACACAAGAGAAATACACTGAAACAACTGATAAACGAGCTAGACTTGAAACAAAAAAAAGAGATACAATAACTGAATTATCAAATATAGAGAAAAAACTGGAATCAACTAAGGCAGAATTTGAAATGGAAAAAGAAACAAATATTAAAATAACTGCTGAACTCACTTCTCTAATTCAAACTGCTGAACAAAAAATGAATGAAATTGAAAAACAAGCAGAAAAAGAAAGAGATCTAATTCGTAAAACAAAAGGCGAACGAATGGCTTTAGAATATCTTGTTAAGAAAAATCATATTGAATTTAATGAATTAAAAATTATCAATTCGCTTGAAGGAAGAAAAACTACTGATATGGAAACCATATCTAAAGTAACTGGGTTATCAGATGCTTTAATTCTTAAAACATTAGATGGTCTTATGCGTCGTAATCTTTTAACCTATGATAACTCCACAGGAGCTATTACAGTAACAGGTAATTTGAGATTATAATGGAGGAAGAGAAAAAATGACTGATTTTGTTAGCTTAAAAAGAAATCTTATTTCAGAAAAGGAAAGATTGGAAAAATTAGAAGAAAACACAAGAACAAAAGTTGTTTCTATTATAAAAGAACTTGATAATGCTCTGGATAATCTTTCAAAAGCAGAAATTCTTTTCAAAGAACTTGAAAACAAATTAAATGATCGTAAAAAAGATGAAATTGAATTTCAAAATGAGAAAAAGAACCTCATAAGTGATATTGAATCATTAAAAGAACAAATAGAGCGTATTAATATATCCATTAAAGACGAAAATGAAAAAATTTCTAGAATTGAATCTGAATTAAATCAATTAATAAATGACTTGACAACAAAACAAAATGAATTAACAAAAACATATCAGCAATTGGATGAAATTAAAAATAACAATAAAGCAAAAATGAATGAAAAAGATGAAATTAATTCACGAATGGAACATCGAATAAGTGAAGCGAAAAAAGTATTAATTGAATTAGATACTGAAAAAACAAAAGACATGCAAGTTAATCCAGTTATTGATTTCTTATTAAAAGAAGTACGAATTGATATTCCAGAAGTAGAAATTCTTTCCACACTTGCTTATCGTAATCAGGCTATGGGATTAGAAGAATTGAAGCAAGCAGTTTCAAAAACTCCTCCTGTAATCATTCTAAAAGTAATAAGAAATCTTGATAGTAAAGGTATAATAAAATATGATGAAAGATTGGATACGATTGAAATTATCGCTAATCTAATCTAATTCTTTTTTCATACTATGTCCATTTTAATTATAAAGATGATATAAAAGATGGATTTATTAATTCAAGTAGCAAATATGATTTCGCAAGTACTATAACAATAATTTCAAATAGTAAAAAAAATGTTAGAATTAGATAAAAGGAATATCCCGGATTAATTTAAAAAATTAGAGGAAGATTCGATTGAGTTTCTTAGCAAGATTGTTTAGACAGAAAAAGCAATTCAAAATTGCTGTAGTAGGTCTTGATTCAGCTGGAAAAACTACAATGTTAAACTTCTTGCGGTTTGAGAAGAATATCGAAACTTTGCCAACTATAGGAGTTAATGTCGAAGTCTTAAAACGTGAAAATGTAAATCTTAGCATATTTGATTTAGGAGGACAATTACATTTTCGTAATCTTTGGGGAACATTAATGAGGGGATCAAGTGCAATAATTTTCGTTTTAGATTCAGCAGATCGACATAGATTAGAAGAAGCAAAAAATGAGCTTTGGAATGTTTTACTTGATCCTAATTACCCTGATGCACCTCTTTTAATTGTAGCTAATAAACAAGATAAAGAAGGCGCAATGAACATTCAAGAAATAGTTAATGCATTTGGTCTTGATAATCCGGAAAAAATGGGCAATAGAAGTTGGCATATTCAACCAACAATAGCAACAACTGGTGTTGGTGTTGAAGAAGCTATAAAATGGATAGTTATGGAATTGGATAAATTATAGGTAACTTTGAGTGTGATATAATGACTGATATCTCTAGACCAATGATTCTAAAATTTGGTACACCAACAATTCAAAAAGATTTAAAGAGAATCCAAAAATTACTCATTATGGCAGGTTATCAAAAAGTAGATGAAGGTAAATATGTTCATACAGTTGAACAAACTCTTTCAGCAAAATTAGAATTAGATACAATCAAAGATGATAATGATAATGTTTTAGATGAACAAATAATATTAATTCTTTCAGATGCAGATAGTCATGTAAATCAAACGATCTATAATGCTTTAGCAACTGTTTTTCCAAGAGAACTAACAAAATAATAGACAATTTAAAAATAACTTGGATTATTTTTCTATATTAATTGAGGATATTTTTAAGTTAATTTAGAGAATATTATCCTTAAATAATTAGATTTACCTAGGTGTATATAATTAATGCCCAATAAAGCTACAATGATTTGTTTAGGAATTGAAAGTACAGCACATACTTTTGGAGCGGGTATAATAGATTCTAACGGTAAAATTTATGCCGACAGTCGATCTTCTTATATTCCACCAGAAGGAGCAGGAATTCATCCTAGAGAAGCAGCAAGACATCATAGTGAAGTAGCATCAAAATTAATTAAAGACTTGTTAAAAGAAAGCAAATTGCTTGCAAAAGATCTTTCACTAATTTCATTTTCACAGGGGCCTGGAATGGGTCCTTGTTTAAGAACTGGTGCAGTAATTGCTAGATCAATGGCATCATATTATGATATACCTTTAGTTGGAGTAAATCATATAATTGGTCACATTGAACTTGGTAAACTACTAACAAAAACTAAAAATCCAATTATACTCATGGTAAGTGGTGGTACGACTCAAATTTCTTCACTTGTAAATCAATATTATACTATTTTTGGTGAAACTTTAGATATTTCAATTGGTAATTGTTTTGATAAATTTTCTAGGGAAGTAGGTATTCACGATCCTTCTAAACCTTGGCCTGGCCCGGTTTTTGATAAAATAGCAGCTAAAGGGAGTAAGTATTTTGAATTGCCATATAGTGTTAAAGGAATGAGTGTAAGTTTTTCAGGTTTATTAACAGCTGCTATTAAGCTTGTTAATGAAGATAAGAAAAAATTAGAAGATGTAGCATTTAGTTTACAAGAAACAGCTTTATCTATGTTAACTGAAATAGCTGAAAGAGCAATTGCTCATATTAGATCATCTGAATTATTAATTGTAGGTGGTTTTGCTAGAAATAAGCGATTTCAAACTATGTTAAATGAAATCTGTAAAGATTGGAATCTAAAATTATCAGTATGTCCTTATCAATATGCTAGTGATAATGGAACAATGATTGCTTGGGGTGGTGTTTTAACATATAAAGCAAATGGACCATTGAATATATCAGAATCATTAGTTATACCAGATTGGAGAAGCGATACAGTAAAAATAAATTGGTAGGTTGGAATTAAAATTAATTGTATTATTAAAATAACTGAAGATACCCTAGAAGATAAAATTATCCAAGAAATTATTCAAGTATTAAATCAAGGTGGTATTATAATTTACCCTACAGAAACAGCCTATGGTTTAGGTTGTGATGGTTTTAATGTAGATGCAATAAAAAAAATCTATTCAATAAAACAGCGAAAATATAATCACCCGCTGCCAGTTGTTATAAGTTCAATAAATATGGCTGAAAAAATAGCTTATTTAAACTCGCAAGCAAGAAAACTAATCGAGAAATTCCATCCTGGTCCACTAGTAATTTCTTTACCTAAGAAAGAAATAATACCTGATATATTAAATTCAAATGGAATTGCTTTTCGCATTTCTAAAAACAAAATTATTCATCAAATTGTAACTGAATTTAACAAACCAATAGTCTCTACTAGTGCTAATCTTACTGGATCTCCTGCTTTATATTCCATTAATGATGTGAAAAGTAATTTAAAATTAGAATTATTAGATTTCATTATAGATTCCGGTCAATTGCCAATTAATAAACCTTCAACCATTGTTGATTTTCAATTACTACCTTCCCCTCAAATAACAAGAGTGGGAGATATAACTGTTAATATGATTTTGGAAACTTTAGGAATAAGAAAAGAATTATGGTCTGAACATATGCGATTGCTTGAAAAATAATTGATATACTATTTTTGCTTATCTGATATTCCTTTCTCAGTAATAAAGAAAACACATTCTCTATCAGGTAATCGAGATGAATCATACATTCTAGCAATACGTGCTGGTCCACGTCCCTTTCTTAGGAAAATCCTCTGATGAGGTCGATGAGCCCAAGCAAATCCTAAAGCTGGGTGAGGTGATTTATCAAATATATTTTCATCAATAGTAGCAATTACTTGATTTGTTACAACAATAGCTATATCATGCTTCTCTAATAATTGCTTTAGAATTTCAGCTAGCCGCATAACAGCTTGTTGTCGGGAAACAAGTTTTTCTCCACCTGTATATTCCGCTCGAAAATGTGAGGCAATTGAATCTATAATGAAAAGCTTAACATTTCTTTGAGTGATAATCTTTTCAGCATTCAATATTAGAAACATAAGATGATCTGAATTGTAAGTTCTTGTAACAGCAATATTCTTTAAGAAATCTTTTGGTTCCAATCCATTGTTCTTTGCAATCTGAGCTATTCTTGTTGAAGAGAATGTTCCTTCTGTATCAATATAATATACATTGCCTTCCAATCCTCCTTTTTCAATAGTCAATTGAACATTCACTGATAATTGAAAACATATTTGAGTTTTACCTGTAGCAAATTCACCTGATATTTCTGTTATTTCGCCAGTATAAATTCCCCCACCTAACAATTCATCTAATTGTTTGGATCCTGTTGATATTCTTTTCTTCCCTTTCTCTTTGTTTAATAAATCAGATGCTGTAATTGGTTTTTGATCCATCAATGAAATTGCTTCTAGAATAATTTGTTTTGCTAAAGTTAAATCTATTGAAATTTTTTCAGATAATTCCTCTGGAGAAAGCCAACAAAGTGATTCTATAGTTTTAAAGTTATTTTTCTCAAGTTTTTCAATAATTTCTTTTGTTAATGATTTCATATCTTCTAAACGTTTAGGAAACAACAATAGCACCTAGCAAATTCTGAATAACAATAATACAACTACAAATAATCTATTATTTATTTATTCTTTTGGTAATTTAAATACCACTTTAAAGATTATGAAAATGTAAGAAAAGAAATCCATTTGTAAAAAATGAATTTTTTCTATGGGTTATAATAATTCTAAATTATTGCTGGATAATATACTATAATCAAAATCGTTCCAATAATTGTTAATATAAATAAAATTGCCCAAGTAATGAAGGTATTACGTAATGTTTCAGGTTTTTCAACGAGTCTTAATCTTAAGCTAATTGTTATAATAAACATAAAAGCAGGTAAAAATACTGTTGGAAAAGAACGAACATTCCAATTGATATCAAGTAAATTGAAAACAAAATCAATTATTACTAATGCTAACCAAGCAAGTGAAGCTAAATCCATAATTTTTATTTCAAGTGGATTTTCTTTCCAATTTCTAAAACTTTCTGATTGTTTCTTTTTAACGTCGCTAACTTCACTATTACTCATTGAAATACCACACAATCTTTGTTTTATTTTACAGTTCTTCAAATAATCATTTATCTTTAAATCTTTTGTTGAAATTCTCTTATTTATTTCTGATTATACTTCTCCACCAATTAATTCCTTTCTTGTTTTTATACGATAAACAACAGTTCCTACAAAAACTATAGAATAAAAAGATGCTGTAATTGAAAAAATCGTTGCTTTATTTAATTCATCTAACGGAAGAAGTTCTACATTTGTAGATGCTAATTTGAAATAAGCGTTCATTCTTCGATTTATAGCTGGTTCAAAATAGGTACCTGACATATAAAAAAGTAAACCATACCAATCACTTGTTCCATGTTTTCCATATCCATACATTAAAGTCATATTTACCATGGAGCCATAAATTCTGAAAACAAAAACTTCATAATATTTATCCATAATTGCTATAGATTGGCTTTTAGAACAAATAGCTGTATAATTCCAAAAGGCTATGGTTTTATTTAATTGAAGGTCTTCTGGAAATACCCACATTGGTGTGGCTTTCGTTGTATCATCAATAAACTCAAAAAAGTAAACCATAAAAATCTGGATGATAGATGTATCACCAGCGTCAATATATAATGCTCTTGTATTTAGATTTTCATTTCCAAATGCAGTCTCATTATAATATTCAACCAAAGTAAGTACATCAACATGAAATGAACCCCGGATATTTGAAACATTTAACATTGAATTATAGGTTAATGTTAGTGTTCCACTTGCAGCAATTATGCTACCAGTTGTTTGAGTAATTTCATATATTGATTTTTGACCAACAAAAGGGAATTGATCTTCACTTTGAGAATGAATATAGGTAATATTAGTAAGTTTTGAACGATAAAAACACATGGAAACTAAAAGTAAAATAATAATCCTAAGTATAATTTTCTTATAAGATACCACACTTTTAGTTCTAGTAGTCATTTATAATTCACTCATCATATAATGATAGATATAAATTCTAAGATTATTAATTTTTCAGCAGAATTGAAAATGGCTCTATCAATTCTATGCTAAGCTCTAAAAAAGATTTTAACTTAATAATACAAAC
>JAEOUJ010000227.1 GCA_016839405.1 Candidatus Gerdarchaeota archaeon
TAAAAATTCAAAGTGTAGAAATGGGTCAAAAGAAAGTTTTGATTTGCCCAGGTAATTATGGTGATTCAGTACTTATGGTTAACAAGATAAAACCAATTCATAAGGAGAAATTAATTGAATTCACAAAGAATTTCGAAGATGATTATCAACATTTACTTAAGAATGAGGATTTATTAATTACACCAGAAACCTTCCCAGGTGCAAATATTTTGGTTCAAATTCATTTCGGTGTAAGTGATACAATGCAAATGGTTGATGAATGCGACGATTTTGAAGAGGTAACTTTTGGTAAAACAGAAGAATATCCTTCTACACATACAGTATATGAACCACCTACTGAACAACCAATATATGAAGATGCACAACCAATGTATGAAGAAGAACCACAATTTATTACTCCAGAACAAACACAACCAGATGATTATGCTGTAGAAAAAATTGAACCTAAGAAACCTGTCATAGAGCCAATTAAATCAATTGAATCTCTTCTTAAAAAATTAGATTCAGCAGGACAGAAGAATCTCATTGATTTAATTCAGATAACCCAAACAGCTATTGAAACTATACTTGAGCGTGATATTTCTACAACAAGAAAATTAAATACTATGTTACTTGAGAAAATGGAGCTTTTACTTACTAGCGATAAAATACCAGATCAAGTTAATATTTTAATTCAATCAGTTTTCTCAATATCCCAAGCATTAATTACTGCAGTAGACAGTGCTTCAAAAGGTCAAGAAGATGCTTTTCGTAATGCTGTTGAAAAAGCATCAAATATTTGGATTAAAGATATAAGTGAGAAATGGTAATCTAATTTCTCACATTTTCTAATTTATTTTGAATAATGCATTTTTTTCAATTTATTTAATCTATTTCTTTATCCTTTTCTTGTATATATTCAACGAATTTTCTTCCATATCCTTTGGATTTTGTTTCTTGAAAAATGCTAATTAAAAGAAAACACAGCATAATCACACAAATGAGTATAATAATTGATAAACCAATTATTGAAATAATTATCTCAGAACTAACCATTGTTCATCACACTAATCAGTTTTAACAACCTTATTTTTTGTATTTGTTTGTATTTTTTTAATTAGATCAAATATAATTGAAGCAATCCATCCAATTACTATAAGTCCAACAGTTATATATGCTAAAATCTCCGTTATCATTCATCACCCTCCATTTTACTAGAATAAATTTTCTTTTTTTGCTTTCTTTTAACAATCAATTTTTTTATACCAGTATAACTCAGAAATATTATCGCTAAAGTTGCTAATGTAATAACAATTACTGCCACCCATAAACGTGCAGAATATTGATTTGCCCAACATAAAGTTATAACAGAGACTGAGGTTACCATCAGAATTGCTATTGGTGCTGTTTTCTTTATAACTTGTCCTTCAATACCCTGTTTATCAATTACTGCAGTTGCATTTTGTATTTTTGCCGGACTAAGAACACTAGCTAAACCACCGCCAATACCATTCGCTGCACCCATAATAACTATACTTTTATTTGGCAATAATAGTGCATTTCCTGTATCAAATTGATATTTTGTAAACATAGCTATAGCAGATGTTTCACTTCCACTAACAAAACCCCCAAGTAAACCAATAAAGGGTACAATTAGTGGGTAAAATCTTCCAAATGTTATAGAACTAGCTTCAGCCAGAACACTAATCATATTGTTATCTGAATTTACAATCCAAAACCCATCTGCTCCTATTTCACCTGTAGCGCCCGACCAATTTAAAACTGATGCAACTGAGAAAAAAATTGCTGCTGCAAAGACAGGTCGTATAGCTCTTTTTGACCATATTTTGAACGTATCTTTCAAAATACCTTTTCTAATACCTAAAAATGGCATAGCTAGAATTGTAGCAACAACTACCAAAAACCAAGCATTCCAAAATACTCTAAGTTTAATAATTTTAGAACCGCTTATTTGAATTGGCATAGCTAAATCATTAAATAAGTAATCATAAATTTGAGGAACAAAATTAGTAATAGCTCCTAAAATCACTAATATTAACCAAGGCATAAATGCTTTCCATAAAGGCATAGATTCTTTAATTTTCATATCTTCTTCTGTAAGTATTGTTTGGTCAAAAATTTTGTATTTTTTAATTTTAGCTAAAAGAAGCATAGCGCCACATGTAAACAACCCAGCAAATAAACCAGTTAATGGAACTAGGCCATCCATTTGAAATAAAACTGCCAATCCATTTACAAGTATAGAAGTTCCACCAGCTGTTAAACCACCAATGGATGCAAAAAGAATCGAATCTTTTCGAAAAAGCATTTTTCTTCCACCAGCAATGAACATCATACCAAAGGCAATTCCCATTGTTACAACAGGCATGAACAAAGAGAAAATAAAACCACTGTATGCTAAAGTCGGGAAAATCGGATCAAGACCAAATAGACCAGATATAACTTGTTGAAAAACAACAGCTGGAATTGCCAAAAGTGCAAATGTAGTTAATGGATCATAACCTATTGAAGGAAGAGCAACAGCTGATAAAGATGAATAACCTAAAGCAATCATAATTGGAGGAAGCATTGTAACTGGTGTTGCACCGATTGAAACAAGAAAGCAACCTAAACCAATATTAATAAACATAATTTGGAAAGGTTCTTTTCCTTCTCCTCCAAGAGTTTTGAATGCTACCGTTATTCTTTGTAGTGCTCCAGTTTTTTGCATATATGTTATCATGAAAATACTTGTACAAACCATCAATGCTATTGGATAGGATTCAATGAATCCTGCAATTGATGCTAAAAATGTAACTCCAATGTCTGTTTTGAAATATGATATAGCTAAGATAACAATAATCAACCACATTACAAATCCGGTAGAATCTGCTTGCCATTTAGCTACGATTAGTAATAGTAATGCTCCAATAAATGGCAATAGAATAACAAATGTCCCAAGCCAAGTTGATACCATTGATCTTTCTCCAGTAATAACCAATAGTTTAGATGATAATAATTAAATTTTAAAAAATTTATTGGATAGAAATTATCTCCTAATCATTCCTATGTAATGATAATCTAAATGGTTCTAACATTACAATTTTCTGAATTCCTGCTTTTATTGAAGGATCATTATTTAATAATTCTTGAGCTTCCTCTATTGTTGAGCATTCAAAGATATAAATCCCAGTAGGTTTCTTTTCATTCAGAACTGGTCCAGCAAGAAGAAGTTTCTTTTTAGTCAATAAATCTTTTAAGTATTCAAAATGGTCAGACATAATCTCTTCGTCTTTTTTTGTGAAATTGATCATGAAGTCTTCCCTTAATGGTTTAATCATACCAAAAAAATGTTTTAGTTCACTCATTTTCAATAATTCCAATATTTTTTATTTTTATGATGTTTTTCAATTAATCTTTGAAATATAAGATTTTATTAATAATTATTAGTTAGCATATTATATTCCATTCTTTCTATATCTTCTGATTTGAAAATATTCATTTTTTTACCAATAGCTATAGCAAATTTAGCAATTGCATGTCCTTTTGCTGTAATAATATTATCATCAATTACTAGCTCATCTTTTACATATTGACCAGTAGTGAAATTTTTTTGCCAATTATCTGGTAATTCACCACCACCAGCAGTAAATTCTTTCCCTTCTAAAATACCTGTATTCGATAAAAGAACAGGTCCACCACAAACAGCAGCAATAACTTTCTTTTTAGCATTTAAACTAATTAATAGCTTTTGTATCATTGAACCTTCTTTTAAATGCTGAAGAGCGTTCCCGCCTGGTATAATTAATATATCAATATCATCAATAATTACATCTTTAATATGGATATCTGGATAGAATTTCACTTTTTCCTCGCTTAAGATAGGACTTTCATTAAGACCAATTGTAATTTTATCAATATTTCTAAGTGTAAATGCTGGATAAATGAATTCAAAACCTGAAAAACCATTAAA
>JAEOUJ010000228.1 GCA_016839405.1 Candidatus Gerdarchaeota archaeon
AAGAAGAAATTCATGGTAACTTTTCCAATTGTTTATCTTAATGGACTTGTTCATGTAGGTCATGGTTATACTGTTATGAAAGTAGATTCATATGCAAGATTCAAACGAATGCAAGGTTACAATGTTATTTTTCCTCAAGGTTGGCATGCAACTGGTCAACCTATTCAAGGAGTTGCTGAGCGTTTAAAGAAAGGTGATAAAGTTCAGATTCGAATTATGAAACAGAGTGGTATAACTGATGCAGAGCTAAAGAAATTTACCGATCCACTACATATAGCAAATTATTACAAAATTTTAGCTAAAAGAGATTTAAGCAGATTTGGTGCTAGTATTGACTGGCGACGAGAATTTGTCACTACAACTTTGTGTCCACCATTTAGTCGATTCATTGAATGGCAATATGAAACTCTACGGAATTTGGGTTATGTAAAAAAGGGCACTCATCCTGTTGTTTGGTGTAGTCATTGTCAAAGTCCTACTGGTGATCATGATCGCTTGAGTGGCGAAGGAGAAACAGCCATAGAATTTACGATCTTAAAATTTCCATTTGAGGATGGTTACTTAGTACCTGCTACATTAAGACCTGAAACAATTTTTGGTGTAACTAATATGTGGATTCATCCGGATGGAGATTACGTTGAAGCTATTGTTGATGGAGAAAAATGGTTTATTTCTGAACCAACAGTTCAAAAACTGCAAGACCAATTACATGAAGTTAAAGTAACCCGTAAATTCAAAGGAATTGAAATCATTGGTAAGAAATGTCATACACCAATCAGAAACGTAGATGTTAAAATTTTGCCTGCTACCTTTGTTAAGGTTGACCATACAACTGGTGTGGTAATGAGCGTGCCAAGTCATGCTCCATATGATTATGTTGCTTTACGTGATATTTGGAATAATCCAAAATTATTAACAAAATATGCTTTAGCAGAAGATTTTGCCAATGATATTGAATTAATTTCCATGATTAAGATTGAAGGTTATGGTGAACATCCTGCTAAAGATATCATTGAAAGTGAAGGTGTAAAATCACAAGAAGATGAAGCAACAGAGAAAGCAACACAAAAAATCTACAAAGATGAATATAATCACGGTATTATGCGAGAAAATTGTGGCAAATATGCTGGAACACCAGTTAAGGATATTAAGAAAATCTTGATTAAAGATTTAGAAGAAGATAAAATCTCTTCATCAATATGGGAAACTACTGGACCAGTAATTTGTCGATGCTCTACAAAAAACCACATTAAAATACTAAAAGATCAATGGTTCATCACATATGGAGATGAAAAATGGAAGAAAAAAACGCAAAATCATTTAGCTAAGAAAATGATAATTTTTCCAGATCAAGCACGTCAAGCATTTGAATATACTATCGATTGGTTACAAGACAAGGCTTGTGCTAGAAAAAGTGGTTTAGGAACACCTTTGCCTTGGGATCCAGAATGGATTGTAGAAACATTATCTGATAGTACAATCTATATGTCATATTATACAATATCGCGTATAATAAATGAACATGATTTACAACCAAAACAATTACCTAATGAATTATTTGACTATCTATTTCGTGATAAAGCCTCACTTGAAGAAGCTGCAGAAAAATCAGGTTTGGATAAATCTCTAGTAGAAGAAATGAAATCTGAGTTTGAATATTTCTATCCATCAGATTTTCGTGCTAGTGCTAAAGAATTGATCTTTAATCATTTAACATTCTATATTTTCCAACATATTGCTTTGTTCAACAAAAAACATTATCCAATCGAAGTAGAAGGAAATGGAATGATTTCCATCGAAGGTGCTAAGATGAGTAAAAGTGCTGGTAACTCAGTAAGTTTAGCTGAAGTTATGGACAAATTTGGTGTAGATGCTACTAGATTCGGTTTAGCCTATTCAGGTGAAGGATACGAAGATGCAAGTTTCAGATATGATGATGTTGATGCAGCGAACAAACGAATGAAAATGATTTACAGGGAATTAACTGCTTCAAAATTCACAAATAATACTAGAAGAATCGACAAGTGGATTATCAGTCGAATTCAAGATAAAATAACAGAAGCAACTGACCATTTTAAAAATCAGAGGACAAGAAGCGCTATAAGCTCTGGGTTCTTTGATATTTTAAATGATATAAAATGGTATGAATCTCGAGCAGGAAAACAAAAAGGACCAGGATATAAAACTGCATTATTAACTTTGATTGATCTTATGACTCCTATTATTCCACATTTTGCAGAAGAAGTTAATGAGAATATTAGGAAAAACAAGGATATTTTTGCTACACAAAGATCATTTCCAAAAACAGATAAACGAAAAATAGACATCAAATTAGAAGCTGAAGAACAATTAATCAAAAATGTTCGAGATGACATACAAGGTATATTAGATGCAATAAAGAAACATGAGAAAAAAGGACTATCAACTATTGAGATTTTTGTGTCACCAGAATGGCAATATAAAATTCTCGATATTAGACGATCAAAACCTGATAATTTAATAAAAGCAATTATGGCAAATGATTCAATTAAACAACATGGCAACGCTGCAGTAAAATACGCACAAAAATTAATTAATAATCCTGGATTTGACACTATATTAAGTAATAAATCAGAATTTGATGCATTAAATGATGCAATTGATTATTATAAACGTGAATTTAATGCTAAAGAAATTAAAATAATCTCAGCTGATAAATCGAAACATCCCAAAGCAAAAATTGCTGAACCTGGAAGACCAGGCATAGCATTAACTTTTTAATTTAAATAAGCTGGAAATATCCAGCTATTCTAATCTTTTTTCAATTAAAGCACTGAAGAAATCCGGTAATGTAACATTCAAAATGCAATCTGAATTTGGAATATATGGTTTAATATCAATAATTGGGGTATCATTAAAAGCATCTGTTCGATCTATATAAATTCTGTTTTTTTCTATTTTTAACACACGAACAATAGTCATGCCAATTGGATTTGGTCGACCTGGAGCTCGAGTAGCAAAAACACCAAATAAAACAGTAAAATCATTCAAACCTTCAATAGCTTTTACTTTTGGATGATGTTGTAACCTTAAGCGATCTTCTTTTGTATCACGTCCAGTAATCCACCAAAGTGTGATTATATGTGAAAATTCATCCAAACGCAATAAACCATCTTTAAAATCATCATAAATCTCTATCCAAGTATCTTCTTGTTTTCTTTTAACAACACCTATTGGGATAATCTCAAAATTACCTTTCATTTTTTATACCACTTGACTATTGGTTATATGAATAGATTTTAATGATTAGATTATTATTTATAATGTATTATATTTTAATACATATTTTTCAAATCCATTAATATTGGAGTAAACATGAAATGGCTGATAGAAATTTAAGAACAACGATTTGGGTAATAGTTATCGTTTTTCTCCTTCTCTCTGTAGGAGCATTAGTTTTTGTTGTAGTATGGATTCCTCCTAGAGAAGGCGGCACTGGAGTAAGAATAGCAATTTTAGATTCAGGAATTAATATGGATGCACGTATTGCTAGTTATAAAGTTTCAAGAGAATTAAAAAATAAAGTAATTTTAGAGAAGAGTTTTGTTACTACAGAATATGGTTATGAAACAAATTCTACTTCATTAGATGATACAGATTATTATCATGGTACACTCGTAGCATTACAAATAGCAAGTCAGTCATTTGGAATTGCTCCAGAAGCAGAATTAATTATTGCTAAGTGTGCTGATGCAGATGGTTTAGCAACTTATCCTGCACTTTATGCAGCATTTAATTGGGCAGTTAAAGAAGCAAAGGCAGACATAGTAAATATTTCAATAGGGGGTCCAATTATTATTAATAATACGATTGTTGAAGCTATAAACAAAGCTGCCCTTGAGGAAGGTGTTCTTACAGTTATTTCCTCTGGTAATAGTGGAGATGATTCAGGATATTTACTATCAAGTATTGAAGGACCAGCTGATGCTTTACAAGCTATTGCTGTTGGTGCGTCAACTATTGATGGTGTTGCTGATTACAGTAGTATAGGACCAATGAAAGATCATAGCATAAAACCAGATCTAGTTGATTCTGGTTTTACATTAATAGCATTAGGAACAAGTTTTTCTGCTCCTAAAGTAGCTGCTAAAGCAGCAGTTTTACAATCATGGTGTGAATCTCAAGGTTATAAAACATCACCAGGATTGCTAAAAGCTGCATTAATGAACAGTGCTTCATTTGATTTTGATTATCCTGTTTATTATCCCGGAGCTGGGATAGCTAATATTGAAACTGCAAAAACAATTATTGAACAAGCAACAAAAGAAAATGGGTGGCCATTAGTTACTTATGTGCATCCAAATGCCTTACCATATAATCTGCCAAAAGCATTTCAAGGTGATGTATGGAATTTTCCATTAACAATTATTACTCCTTTAGAACAAGAATTTACATTTACAACTGATCTTCCTGGTAGTTCAATTATAGAATTACCAAATTCTGCAACAATAAATCAAAGTGGTTTAGTCGATTGTAAATTTGTGATACCAGATGCTCATCCAATAGGTGATCATCAAGAAACTATTATCATTGAAAGTAATCTAGGTGTAACATTAGCAGTTACAATTGAAGTAAATGTTCAATCTCCGATTTTAA
>JAEOUJ010000229.1 GCA_016839405.1 Candidatus Gerdarchaeota archaeon
AATAGTTGGTGATGAATTTACAACTTTTGGATTCTTTAAAGATTTATTAGATGAAAGACCAAGAAGTGTTTATACAAATCCAGTGAGAGCACCAGCTGTAGATCCCGGTAGAGAATTATTACGTACTACTTGTCAAGCATCGTTTAATAGTGAGCTAATTGATGAAGCAGTTGAGATAATAACAAAACATGGAAAGAATTTGGATGTAATTTAGAAATATAATTACCAATTCTTTTTATTTTTTTTGAAGAAATTTTGAAATAATGTAATAATATAATTATGTATAATATGTCAAATATTTTAATAACAGGTTACCCTCGTTCAGGTAAAACAACACTCATAATGAAATTTTTAGAGTTTACAACAATGAGTTGTTCTGGTTTTTATACTGAAGAAATCAAAAATAGTAATGGATTTAGAATAGGCTTTAAAATTATAGGCATTAGCTCAAAACAAGAAGAAATACTTGCACATGTTAATGAAAATGGTAATTACAAAGTTGGAAAATTTTCTGTAAATATTGATAATTTTGAGAAAATAGCTTTATATGAAATGGAGAAAAAAAGTGATTTAATTATAATAGATGAGATTGGTAAAATGGAGCTTTTCTCGGAGCGTTTTAAAAAACAATTATTGAAATGCCTTAATCAAGGAAATGTTTTAGCAACAATTACAATGAAAGGCGGAGGGAAATTTGTTTGGGATATAAAAAATAGAAAAGATGTTAAAATATTAGAAATAACAAAAAATAATAGAAATCAAATATTAAAGGATTTAAAAAGTCTATTAGAATAATAAAATAAATGAAATTAATAAAAAAAATCCATGACAGAAGGATCAAAAATGGAAAAAATAGATCTAGGTAAAATACTTGAGAAAAAAGAAGGTGATATACCTAGAAGTAAGGATGGTGTAATTGTAATAGAATTATTGAAAACAGAAAAATATTCAATTGCTTATGGAGAACTTTTACCAAAAGAAGAAAATAAAAAGCACAAAATGATTATGGAAGAAACTTATTATTTCTTGGAAGGAGAAGGTATTATAATAATTGATGGGGATAAAATACCTGTAAAGAAGGATATAATGATAAAAATAAAACCAAATGCAGAACAAAAACTTATTAATACTGGAATAGGAAAAATGAAATTTTTAATGGTAGTAAATCCTCCATATGATCCTATAAAAGAAGAAATTTTAGAATAATTAGAAAGTTGAAAATTTTTTATTAAAAATTTGGACTATAAATCATTTAATAATTATATATCAAAAAATGAAAAGAATAAGCAAAAAATAATATAAATTTGCTTTTAAATTATAATTATATATAGAAATTGATTGATGGGAAAATGAAGTTAAAAGGGTTTAATAAAACATTACTGATAATTTTAATTTTTTTAATACCAATTCAAGATCTAAATCAATCAACAGATCTAAATGTAATTTCTAGCATAGAAAAAGATAGCTCAAAATATAATCAACAAATAATTGGTGATATAATTGATTTTTGTTTACAAGATGATTTATTGATTATTAGTATTGAAAATGAAATACGAATTTATGATAATAGTGATCCAGAAGGCATAAAATTACTATCTGTTATAAAAAGAGTAAATAAGATGCATGTGGAAGTCCATGAAAATCTTTTAGTTACCGCTGATAAATATACAAGTGAAATACTTGTTATAAATATAAGTAATCCTAAAGAACCTGAGATATTAAGTTCTCTTCAAAGTGAATTGGATTATGATCCAATATATTGTATGTTAGTTTTAAATACAACTATATTTGTATGTGATACTGGCTATATTGATGTATATGATTTTAGCAATCCATATAATCTTGAAAAAATAAGCACATATCGAAGTATTCGAAGAGATATGGGTTACAAGTTATATGCTTATGACAAATTACTTTTTAAATTTGGTAACGAACACGGTGTAGAAATAATAAATATTAATCAATTAACAAAACTTGAATTTGTTGCTGTTATCGATAAGACAGTTTATGCTCAAAGAACTATTGGGGTTATAATGAAAGGGAATTACTTGATTACTATTCCTTATACAGATGTAACAATTAAGGTTTATAATATGGAGAATCAAAGCAATCCAGAATTAGTTGCTCGAGGTGATTTTATAAATCATTTTCTTTCAAGAGCAAATTGGGAGGATAGATTATTTATTGCTGGATTTTCCAATGTCTATGTAATGGATATTTCCAATCCTTTAGGGATTGAAACAAAATATATTATTCCTAATACACTAAGAATAGATAGTTTTGTTGCGGATGATTTATTTTTATATTGTGTGTCCAATTTTTTTTCATATGGTGTAATAACATTAGAATATATGATTCCTTTCACACCACCACCAATTATTACTAATCCCCCAACAACCTATCCAACAGCATATACTAAAACACAAAAAACTAACACTCTAAAGGCACCTGCTATTATAATAAGTATAGTAATGCCAATTCTTTTTGTAGTAACAATTCTAAAATTATTGCGAATTAAAAAAATAAAAGAGTAGATTGATTAGAAAAATAGCAAATAAGTTAAATTAAAACAGAAAAGATAAAAAGACTCATTGCTATAAATAAGGCAACCATTTTTGGGGGAAAAAAAATGGGTAATGAAGGAAAAGTGTTTTTTAATACTGCAGTAACGATAACCTTAGCAGGATTGTTATTTTACTTCGTAGAGGACATAGTTATCTGGGTAAAATATCTAGAACCAGGAAACATAATTCAATATGGAATGCCAATAACAATTGTAATCTCAGATGTAATAATGATGATAACACTCATAATGGCCATGATTTTATTATTTGTTGGTTTTGATAAAACGAAAATTTTCAGATCAACAATAATGATGGGTGGAGTGTACTTACTAGTATATACAATGGGACATATTTTCATGCCATTTTATGCATATTCAGGTTGGACTATACCAAGTTTTTATGGAGCAAATATAGTTAGATTTTTCGCAGAAGAATTTTTTACAAGTTTCATTTGTTTATTGTTACTAGGAAGTGTTTCTTTATTCATAATAATACTTTCAATAATAAAAATGAAAGAAGAACAATTTACTGTTGAGGAAAAATTCTCATACATACTAACATTGGGAATTATGGTGATATTCGATATAGCATGTCTACATTGGGCAAAAGCTCTTGTTAGGGAGGAAATAGGAATAGGATTTGCTATAATACCATACTACGGATTCTTACACATACCATTTATTTTTGAAATGATGCTATTAATAGCAATAATACTACTGATAGTTGCAAACCTATTCAATAGAGGAAACGGTTACTTGGAAGTAATGACATTAATAATATTAAATATACTATTCATAACAATAATATCAACAGCAGTAGTGGGTTCAGTATTGGACTTTACAATAAGTAACGATTTAATACCATTAGCACTAGGAAATTCACTAATACTTCTAGGAACAGTGTTAACATTCATATCATCAATAATTTTAGTTAAGAAAAAAATGACCTCGAAAATCTGAGAAAATTAAGAGAAAAAATCTCTTAAAATTTCTTTTTTTAATATTAATAATGAAAAGAAAGTAAATCTAAAAGAAGGAATGTACGGTAGATTTAATAAAAAAAAAGAGATAAATTACATGAAAAGGTGGTTATTGATGTAATGAAGTTAATTAATATGAAAAAAACATTAGTTTTCATAATAATTAGCCTACTTATTTTACCAGCAATAAATGGAAAATCAGAAAGGGATGAAGTAAAATTTCATAATGAACACTATGAAACAGACTATCCTTTACAAGTGGTTGGTTATGTTTGGGATTTTTGTATTCATGGAGATTTACTTTTTATTAGTATGCATGATGGGACAATAAGAATTTATGATAATGAAAATCCAGAAGAGATTAAATTATTAAAAACAATAATGGGACCAGAAAAAAGCTATCTTGCTGCATGTGATGATTTACTTATAACTGGGGCATTTTATACAAGTGATATTTGGACAATAAATGTATCAAATCCATTAAAACCAGAAATTTTGGATAGATATGAGAGTGAAGAAGAGGATGAATTATTAATATATATGTTAGTCTATGAAAATTATTTATTTACTCAACACAGACCAAAAGTAAAGATTTACGATTTAAGCAATCCTCGAAATTTAATAAAAACAACAACCTATCCAGGACAGAAAGAAACAAGAAAATTGCTTTTTAATGAAGATTTACTGTTTAGATATGATAGTTTTTGGGACGGGGTAGTAATTTTTGATGCAAAAAATATTCTTGAACCAATATATTTGTCAACAATAGATATTAGATTAAGTGAAGAAAGAGTAATAGAGGTGGTAATTAGAGAAAATTACTTGATAACCTTTCCAGTTGAATTAAAGGCAAAATCATACAATATAGAGAATCCAGCAGATCCAGAATTGGTTGATTTGGGTGATTTACAAAGGCAAATTGATTGTGTAACTCATTATGGGTATATAGCCTATATAGCTGATCCACCTAATATATATTTAATGAGTATAGTTGATCCTGAAAATATTAAGACAATAGGAATAATAGAAAGAACATACGGAATAACTAAAATGGAAACAGATGGAAAATATCTGTTTTGCAAAGCTGGCAATAGTTATGGTGTTATACCTGTAGAAGATTATATTGATTATGAAATAATCGAAAGTACCCTTCCTGAAAGTTCAACATCTCAAGATTCATCAATAAATCTTGGATTATCAGGAAAAATTACAGGAATACTAGCAATTATGGTAATAGCAGTTAAAATTCGAGAATTTTTATCTAAAAAGAAGCATAAATAAAGCAATAAAAAGCAAACAAATTGATTAAAATAATCGGAAAAAGAAGAAAATTGTTTAAAAAATAAAATAAAATTACGAAAAATAGAAGGTACAGAAAAAAACAAGAAAATTCCGAAAAAAGGCGGAAAAAACCAATCTAAAACAAAAGTTTTTTAAACAAAAATAGATAGTAAAACTCTGAGGTTTGGGTTATGTTAATTCTTGTATCCAAACCTCAACCCCATAAACCTCTCTCCCCTATTTAAACTCCCTTTTCCCGCGACGGGGGCGTTTTGGGCCTCCGTCCGGTTTTAATTTATGTTATTGATTTTGAATTTTTGCATCTCTAGTTTCTCACTAATTCTAGCGAAAAAAACATGAATTCCAAAAACATAGAAAATATAGGAGAATCTATTCCAATGGCTAAAATAAAGATTGGATTTCTTACTATTGGTCAATCTCCAAGGACAGATATTATGACCGACATACAATATCTAATACTTCCCAATATAGAAATTATTGAAATGGGATTGTTGGATAATCTTAGTTCCGAAGAAATTGAAAATCTTAAACCAGAAGAGGATGAATTCCCTTTTGTCTCCCGTTTAAGAGATGGCAGTCAAGCTTTTTTGAGTGATAAGAAAATTCAGGAGCTTTTACCTCCTGCTATTGATCTGATGATAACTGATTTAGATGTTAGAGCAGTAGCGATGCTTTGCACTCATGATTTCCCTAAAATGACCTTTTCTTGTCCAATTATTTTCCCCAATGATTATCTTAAATTTTTGGTCAATCACATACTTAAAACTGAATCTCTTGGAGTGGTTATCCCTTTAGAAAGTCAGATTGAAATGACTAGGAAAAAGTGGAAGAGTAAACGAATTGTTCTTGAAGTTAAATCTCCATACATTGAAAGGCATCATTGGGATACTACCGCTAAACGTTTTATAGATGAAAAAGTTGATGCTGTTGTTCTTGATTGTATTGGTTTTAATATCCCTGATGGACGGGAATTACAACATCTTCTAAATATCCCTATTCTTTTACCTCGAACCATCCTTGCTTTTGCTATCAATCAGCTTTATTATTATTCAATTTAAGAAAAGAAACAATGGGTTGATTTGCCTTCGTCTGATTTAAATTTACTTTAATGATTTTTGAGTTTTTTAATTCTTTCAAGAGTTGAGGAAATTCATTTAAAATCATAATTTGCTTTTGATTTCATGTCTATTGTTTTTCGTGAATTCCAGAAATCAGATATATCTATGATTAAAGAATTTTCAAAAAAAGTTACTCCATTGTTTGATGATTGGAACACAAATGTACTATTTATGTTGGATGACCCAAAAAATCTACTCTACGGAGCATTTCAGAATAACAAAATATTAGGTTTTGCAAATCTAAAAAAGAAATCAGAAAAGCTTGCTTGGATAGAAATGGTACGAGTGAGAAAAAATGTCCAAAAGCAAGGTATAGGGACAAGATTGTTTCAATTTGGAGTTGAAGAAGCAAAGAAACTAAATTATAAAATTATTGGATTTGCTACATAACGTGGAAATATAGGATCATGTAAAATTGGCGAGAAATTAGGCTTCAAGTTATTAATAGAAGTATTTCCTTATTGGGTTGAAAGTAATAAAGCAGAAATTTTAAAAATAAATGAATCGGCTGATCCAATATCTATAGATGAAGCAATGAACATAGTACAAAAAATTCCTGAAAGACCAAAAGATTACATTGCTATCGGTTGGGATTTCGCGCCACTAGAAAAATCATTCTTTGACCAAGAACCAGATATGAAATTCTATTTAAAAAACAATACAATTCTTCTAGAATATCTTGAACGAAATATCATAACTAATGATGTTAATATGACAAAAGCAATTATTTATGGTGCAGAAGAAGATGCAGAATATATTATATCAGATTATATTGAACGAAGAAAAAAATATGCTAAATATCTTATTTGCATTACTACTTCAAATTTACAACATATACTAAAGAAAATGAAATTCATTCCTTCAATGCACCCAAATGGCACACAGAATACTATTTTGCTTTGGGAAAAAAAATTATAATTGAAAAACTGCTTCAAGTCTTTATCATTTTATTTGTATATGCTTTTAATTTAGATATAAGGTTTTTAAGATTTTAATAATTATTTAATAAATTTAATCGATGTGTATGCTTATGGAAGAATATTATCGTAAACGGGCTCCTAATTATGAAAAATTCTATCATGAATGTGAGTCTAAAATTAAACAAGCCAATTTGTTTACTGTACAATTACTCAAAGAGTTTTTAATGAAAAAATCTGTTCTTGAGCTTGCATGTGGTACAGGTTATTGGACTCAATTTCTTTCCCAAACTGCTAAAGGAATTATTGCTACTGACCTTCTTCCAGAAACTATTTTTTATGCTAAACAAAAAAATTATGTTTCTCCTGTTACTTTTGTTATTGCTGATGCCTATAATTTACCATTTTCAAATAACTCTTTTGATGGTGGTTTAGCTAATTTCTGGTTTTCTCATATTCCCAAAGATCGTATTGACTCATTTCTCATTAATTTCCACCGTACTCTTAAATCTAAATCGCGAGTTTTTCTGGCAGATAATAATCCTCAACTACTACCAGATGGAAGGCTTATTTCTTTCCCAAATGATAACAATACCTATAGACATAGAACAGTTAGTGATGGTTCTGAACATTATGTATTAAAAAACTACTATACCAAAGATGATCTCATATCTATTTTTAGTAAGCATATTGAAAATTTTAATGAATCAAATGTTTATATTGATGATTATTTTTGGCGAGTTGCATATGAAATTTATTAAGCTATTCAATAAATCTTTTATAGCTAGATTAATTCGTTGATAATAATTTTGAAATTATAACATTGCTAAAAAATTTCAATTATTGATTTAAAGAAGCAAAATTTTAATTAAATATTCAATAAATACTTCTATTTATTATATTCAAGGAAGTGGTTAAATGTCCAATGATAAACCAAAACCATATTTAATAGTAGTAATAATCTCAATAATATTCATAACATTAATGTCAATTGGGATATTTGTTATAATGAGTGGTTGGATTCAAAAAACTACAACTAGATATACAGAAGCATCTATTGTTCTAGATAATTTTGGTGATTTAGCAGAAACTGATATTCAAATGATTCTTCAGGATGATTCTGCTAAATATGAAGTAGCTTATTCCCAGATAAGTGAATTGTATTATTTGAACGATTTATATATTGAAATGATAGAGTATAATTTAACACATACAAATAATTTTACACAACAAGATTTTGATGAAATAAAAATAGAATTTACTCTAAAAATGAGGTCAATTATTTCTATTGTTAATAGCACATTTGTTTACCTATATAATTCAGTTCAATTAGAAGCAGATGCCACAAATAATTATACTTATAGTGGTTTTGAATTTCTCTTCATAATCAATCAATGGTATACATGGTCCAATTATCATACAGAAATTCATCCCGATATTAAAGATTATGTAAATGCATCATTTATATTATTAGGTGTTCCAATAGATATTCCTGAAATTAAACTTAATGTATGGTCATACCATTTATATAACAATCTATCAATTTTAGCATTCTTTGGTGCTGGTAAATCTATCAATTATATTACAAATAATCAAGAGAATCTAGACTTATCATTAGTTAACCTCTCTCTTGATCAACTTAAAGATTATAGCGATGGGTATGTATTACTTAATGAAAAAACGAACGGTCTTATTCAAGATTTTAATAATACTCTAATTACATTAGCATTGTCAGGTGTACTTATGGGATTTGCTACTTCTTTTGACAAACTAAATTATCGAAGAATTAGTTTAGTTGTGGGGCTTTTGGTACTTTTGCTAGCTATTTTCTACTTCTTTTCTGCATTTGGAACTTATATACATATGACTCAAATTGAAGAAGCAATAATTGGTGTTAATGAATTTGTTTATGCATGAAGTGAATTTATCTCAAAATTCACTCTCATTTTTTTGATTGATATTTAATATAGAATTCTTTCACCCTATCAGATAGAAAAATAATCTCCTTTTTATTCATATTAACAATAGAAGGCAAATAGGCAATTCCATTATTGAATTTTTTATCTTTTGAGTCATTTTTATATGAGAAATTAAAGAGTTTATATGTTGGATTTGCCAAGCCAGATATTGTATAACTATTTAGAAATTCTAAAAATTGGTCAACAAGGGATTCAGCTATCAAAATTGTATTATATGGGGTTATTGAACTATTTCCTTTATACCATGGGAAAAAAGTAGAAACTATCTTTGGAGTTAAACATTTAATAAAGTAATTATATTTTTTAGTATAGGTTTTTTCCACTTCTTTATGTTTGTGAAAATTCTCATACATTGATTTTAATAATCCCTTTGAAGGTTTAACCATGTACCCATAGTGACTAAAACCAGGATTACTTTTTCTATAACCTTTTGTAATATTTAATATGTTTATTTTTTTATTGAAAATATTAAACAAATTAATTGTGCATAAAAATGAATATAGAAAAGACCTGCTGTTATAAAGTAAATAAGTTGGAACTTTCTTTAATAGTTCTTTGAACCTATTCCAAGGTTTTTCTTCTGGTAATTTTTCTATTAATTTTAACAAATCATCAATTAACTTATCATACTTATTCCTAATATGCATGAAACCCCCACCTAGAGCTATTGGTCTTTTATCCATAGCCATTGAATATATTGAAATATCAACAATTTCATCTGCAAATTTAGTTTCAAGTGAGCCCCCTTGCACTCTATCTTCAATTATTATACATTTATGTTTTTCTTTAAATTCCTTTAAGATTGATAAATCAAAATCTTGACCAAATAAATGTGTAATAACAATTAAATCACATTTATCAATAACAGGTATTTTAGAAATTTCATTATATTTTTCATTTAATTCGATTATATGGATATTTTCAGGTTTGACAAATCTTTCAATTATATTTCTGAAAGATGTATGATGTAATGGAGTAGTTGCTATTACTAAATCTTCTTTATAATAGTGCATCAAACAAATTTCAAATAAAGATCTACAAGAATAACCTAGCAACATAGTATATTTATCATAATTAATTCTAAGATCGAATGATTCTTTTGTAAGAAGATTTGAAAAATGGCCTATAAATTCTCTCAAACTTAAAGGTAAATAATCAGGTGCTGCTTTGATGATAAATTTAGACATATTTAATCCTTTCCTACTTTAGTAATTAATTATATATTTTTTTTTAGATTTTACATGTTATTAAACGTAATATATTTCTATAAGAAATTTTTTTATTATTTATTAAAAATATCATTACTAAATGAGTTATTACAATTTCTATTTCTTGGTTTGATAGAAATGGGAGGGGTTTAACATAATTGACAAGGAAAATTCACTTACCAAAATAGGAAAATCTAGAACTGAAAAGATTTTGTTTTTCTTTAGATATTGGAAAAAATCATTAATAGCATATAGTATCTTTGGAGCTATTTTATTTGTAACTAATACCATAATAGCTTCTTTATTTTATTCGGGAGGTTCCCATTATGATCCTAGTAATCCTGGATATTCTTTTATGTGGAATTATGTAAGTGATTTAGGTAGGACTATATCGCTATCAGGTGATTTGAATAGTATATCAAGAATCATATTTACAATTACATTATCACTTG
>JAEOUJ010000230.1 GCA_016839405.1 Candidatus Gerdarchaeota archaeon
AAAGGTAATAAAGCAGCATTTCCTTTTAACAAATCCATGAGTATTTGATTTGGATCGGTAGCTAATTTGCCTTCTTTATCAACAACCCATCCTTCTGGAATTGGTTTGTTTATTCGTGCATTTATTTCAATTTTCCCTCGTTGAGTAATTGATGTCGCACAATCTAATATGAAATCAAATTCTTCATCTGTGGGTATACCTATTGTTAATGGATTTGTTCCAAGCATTGGTTCTGTTCCATATGTTGGTGCTATTGCTGGTCTTGCATTTGTTGTTGTTAATCCTATCATACCTGCTTTACAAGCCATAATTGGGTAATATCCTGCAAAACCATAATGAGATGAATTACCAACTGCTACAGCTCCAGTGCCAAATTCTTTTGCTTTCTTGATTGCCATCTCCATTGCTCTATAAGCAACAACATGTCCCATTCCATGACCAGCATCTAATGTAGCAGTCGTAGGACTTTCTTTCACAATTGTAATATTTGTTACAGGCTTATGATAACCAGCTTTAATACGATCATAATACATTTTCAGTCTTTGAACACCATGAGATGTTATATCTCTCAAATCAGAAGCAATTAAAACATCTGCACAGATTTCTGCATCTTGTTTTGGAACACCTATTCCAACAAATACATCATGCATAAAACTTTTCAAAATATTATGATCAAGATTAACTATCTTTTCAGTCAATTATTATTACACCTTCAATTGTTCAAAGTTTGTGTTAAACATAAAATTTTCTCCGATTATAAAAATCAATCTAGCTTTTTTCTTTTAATTGGGTAAAATTTTATACATTTATAGTGAAACAAATTATTGTATATTAATTAGTTTCAATGTAAGTCGAAACAAATAATAATTGAATGACATTTTCATATTACTAATCGTCGAATGTTGGATGAACTTTGGTTAATTATTTATGTATCTCAGAAAAACCAACCGCTGCAAAAAGAATTGCAGCTGCTCTTGATGATAGCGGTAAACCAAAAAAAGCTGTTAATCCAAGGTCATTTGCTAAAGTGCCTGTTTGGGAATGTAAACGAAATAGAGATACAATTTATGTTATTCCTGCTCTTGGTCATTTATATTCTACTGTAGAAGATTCTGCAGGTGGTTGGCTTTATCCCGCCTTCAGTTATAAGTGGGTTCCATCCTATATTGCTAATGTGAAAAATACTACTAAACCATTTATATTAGCTTTCAAAAAATATGCTAAAGAAGTTGATGAAGTAATTGTTGCTACTGATTATGACCTTGAAGGAGAGGTAATTGGTGCTTCTATAGCGATTCATGCTTGTGATAAATCCCTCAATGATGTTAAACGAATGAAGTTTTCAACTTTAACTAAAAATGACATTAATTCTTCATTCGATAATTTAAATCCAACAGTTGATATTAATCTTGCTCATGCAGGATTTACTAGACATGAAATTGATTGGTTATATGGCATTAATTTAACCCGAGCTTTAACATTAGCGATTAAACATTCAACTGGGAGATATAAGCTCATATCAACAGGTCGTGTTCAAGGACCAACACTTAGATTTGTAGCTGATCGAGAACGAGATATTCAAACTTTCGTTCCTATACCTAGATGGATTATTGAAGCAAAAATAGTTCTTTCAGGAGAAGAAATAACTATTGAATATCAGAAAAAATTTATCCCTACTTTTAAAGAAGCTGAAAAGATTGTAGCTGAAACTAAAGATCAAGAAGGCGTAGTAAAAGACATTAGCGAACGGAAATTTACTCAAAATCCACCTATACCTTTCAATTTAGGGACATTACAATCAGAAGCATATCGTTATTTTGGTTATTCCCCAAGCAGAACTTTACGAGCTGCAGAAAGATTGTATTTAGATGCGCTTATTTCTTATCCACGAACAAGCAGTCAACAATTTTCACCTGCAATTAATCATAAACAAATTTTGAATGAATTGAAGAAAAATACTCTTTTTAAAGATCGAGTTGAAAAATTACTAAAAAGACCAACTTTAAAACCAACTCAAGGTAAAAAGAAAGATCCTGCACATCCGCCAATACACCCGACTGGAAAGAAAGCACCAAGCAGTTTACGAGCAGAAGAAGAAAATATTTACAAATTAATCACTTGTCGATATTTAGCTATTTTTGCTGATCCAGCAGTAAAAAAGAGTCTACGTTTAGATATGGACATAAATAAACATATTTTCCATCTACGTGGAATGAAAGTTCTAAAGAAGGGTTGGTTGGAATTTTATGCTCCTTTTGGAAAAACTGATGAGATTGAATTGCCTGATTTAGCAATTGGTGAAAAAGTAAAATTATCAAGTATTGAACACAAGCAAAGTTATACTCAACCTCCTGCTAGATACAATCCTAATTCTTTACTCAGAAAAATGGAAGAAGAAGAACTTGGAACAAAAGCAACAAGAGCGAGTATTATTGATATTCTTTATTCAAGGGGATATATGGAAGATGAAAGTATCAATGCTACTGATTTAGGGTTTGCAGTTATTGATACTCTTGAAAAAAATAGCCCAGATATTATATCTGTTGAGCTCACAAGAAATCTTGAACGAAATATGGAGAATATTAGAACTGGTGATCAAAATAGAGAAATTGTCTTAATGGATTCTATTCGACAATTGAAAACAATTCTTGAGAAATTTTATCAAAAGGAAAAGATAATTGGGGTGGGTTTAGAGGAACAAGTACAAAACTTAAAGCAAAGACAAAGAATACTTGGAACATGTCCAATCTGTAAACAAGGAGAATTAATTATAACACGATCAACACGTACTAAAAAACGCTTTGTGGGTTGTACCGGTTATTACAAAAAATTATGTGATTGGAGTGCTCCTATACCACAACAAGGATATGCTAATCCTGCGAAAAAAATTTGTAAACATTGTGGTTTTCCAATGCTTACAATTAGGAAAAAAGGTAAAAGGCCATATACCATCTGTCCCAATTGGTTGAATTGTCCGGGAACACCAGAAGAAATCCTTGAAAATTATGACAATAGTAAGGCGGAAGCACTAGAAGCGGTAGCTGAGGATGATGAGTAAAATGAAACAATGTTTAGTTTGTAAAACATCAATAGAAACTGGGGAATTTTGTGATGCACATTTAATTGCCAAGAACAATCTTGAAGGACGTTATAAGGATTGGGAAAAAGCATATGGTAAATTAAGCTGGTCAGAATATTTAACAAAAATAATTGATGATCAAGAAATACCTGTTGGTGACTGGGCTCGTGAAGTCGCTGATTATCTTCTAAAAAAGAAATAATATTAGAACTATTTACTGAATGAATTGGTGTAAAAATGAAAATTCTTGGATTTGGACAAGTGCTTTGGGATTTAACTGTTGAAGCAGATTTTTCATTCATAGAGGAACTTAATTTTAAAGTTGGTGGACATCATCTTGTTGATAAACTTACTTTGGATAGAATTATTCAAAAATTAAAATCTCAAGGGCATGAAATTATAAAGAATTCAGGTGGTAGTGTTGCAAATGTTATGTCCAATATGGCAAAACTTGGTTCTTCTTCTGCTTTCTGTGGTAAACATGGTGATGATGAAGATGGTTATGATTATATGAAAATCCTCTCAGATGAAGGAGTTAAAACATACGGTTTAATTGACAAAAAAAACTCAACAGGACAATTACTTTCTGTTATTACTCCCGATAAAGATCGAACATTTATTGTCTATTGGGGAGCTGCTGGAGTTCTCCCAGCTAATATGGTAAAAAAAGAATTAATTAAATCAGCAGATATATGTCATATTGAAGGATATTTGATGGTTAATTCTGAAAAAGTTTTATGGAAAATTTTTGAAGAAGCAAAGAAAGTTACCTATGATCTTGCAGCTTATTCCATTGTTGATAAAACCAGGCCAATTTTACAAAAAATGATGAAAAAACATCCACCATACATTTTGTTTTCCAATGTTTTTGAAGGTAAAGCATTCACTTTAAAAGATTCACCCGAAAAAATAATTGATGATATGTTAAAATATACTGATATTGCTGTTTTAACCCTGGGGGAAGAGGGAGTTTTAGTAAAAACAAATGATGGGCAAAATCATTTTGAAAAAGCTATAAAGACGAAAGTTGTTGATACAACTGGAGCAGGTGATTCTTTCTCTGCAGGGTTCCTTCATGAATTCCTTCTAAATGAAGATATAATTAAAGCTACAAAATTAGGTGTTAGAACAGCAAGTATTACCATTAGTAAATTAGGTGCAAGATCTTTTCAAAAAAAGCAATTAAAGAATTTTAAATAGCTTTAATCACACTAGAATGCAAATTTATAGTGCATGCATATTGCTGTATCAGGACATAAATGAGAGAATTCATTTGTATTTTTTATTGATTCAGGTACCTCATCACGATTCACATTTTCAAATCCTTCTTTTTCAAAGAACTTTTCAGCAGTAGTAGTTAACAAATATAGATTTTTTACTCCCACTAATTTTGCATAAGCTATAATTGCTCTTGTTAGTTTTTTACCTATGCCTTTACCTTGTGAATCAGATCTTACAGCTGCTGATCGGAGTAAAGCGTTTTCATTATATATTTCTAAACCAATGCAACCACGAAGTGAGTCATCAAACCAAACAAGAAAATTATCAAGATGGGAGTGAACGTCATCTGATGGTAGGTTAACTTCTTCTAAAAGAAGCACAATTTCTTGTAAATCCGATAATAACGCAGGTCGGATATTGATATTTCTTTCGTCCATAATTATGTTAAAAATTTAATAGAATTAATGTTTTTCTTTAGATATAGGATGGTGGACCGGGCGGAATTTGAATCCGCGGCCTTCTGAATGCGAATCAGACGATCTTCCAGACTGATCTACCGGCCCAAAATCATTTTTTATGTGACTCTTTATGTGTTTTTCAATACTTATACCTTTAATGGTTTTTGTTTAATTTCTCTTATTTTTTCCCTTCTTTGTTATCTTCAACAAAAATTAAAAACCTTGTCTGAATAACTTATAAAGTATATAGTAGAGCAATTTTATCCTATAAAATCACTTCAAGAAAAAAAAATCGAGGTTAAGATTTATGACAATTAAGGAAACCAAATCCCTTGAATTATTACCTCGTATGACCACCACAGAGAAAAAGATCTATTCGGATCTTGTAAATAATGGTGTTAGTACTGTTGGTGAAATAGCAAACCGTGGTATTCTTACAAAGGGAAGGATTCCTGGAGCATTAGAGAGAATGATTGAGCGGGGGTTGATTATTCAATTTTCAACTGAGGATCCCGCAAATCCTCGCTATGCTGCAGTTTTTCCAATTGAAAGATTTGTAAGTATAACTGATGAATTAATTGAATCTTTAGAAAGCCGTAAAGATGAGCTTGAAGCTACAACTGAGATGGTAAAAGATTTCACAGGGTATGTTATAAAGACAGTTCGTGACGTTAGTGCTGAAGAACGTCGCAAACAAAGTGAAAGATCAGTTGAAGATATTCAAGATCTTGAGAGGATTCTAGATGCTTCATTTAGTGGTATTCTTTCATCTGTTGAAGTGGATTTAAAGGATTTAGGTAAGATTGCTCAAACCTCGATAGAATTTTTAACTGGATCTTCAATAAGAACTCAAGAAACTAGCTCAAACTTGCACAAAGATCTTGTACCTTTAACTGAGAAATTTTCTCACGTTTTACAAAATACAAAGAAAAGTATTCAAGAACAATTAGAAAGAACTGTTGATGCAAGAGTTAGTAATGTTCTAGATTTTGAAACAAATGCTAACAAAGCATTTGATGCAGTTTTAGAAGCATTCAAGGATTCACAAAATGCATTTGAGGACATTATTTTTACAATTTTAGATTCTGGAATTGATGATTTAGAAAAAGTTACTAGACCAATAAACGACCAAATAGAAGAAGCAATTAATTCATTGAAAGTAGCAATTGAAGATGCATCTAATAATTTCCAAACTGAAATTATTCGAGTATTGACTGAACAAAAACGACCTATAATAAATGCTATTGAAGGATTGCGACCAAAAACATCCAAGATAATTAGTGAGGGATATAAATCTCATAATGATATTTTATCAGAGCAATTCCATGGATTATCTAATGCATTAGAAAATCACACTACATTATTTAGTGATTCTATAGAACAGCTCGTTGTTAAATTTAACAATAGAATTACCAATTTAATAAATCAGACTCAAGATAATCTTTCAACAGCTGATGAGAACATTTCTTCAGTGAGTGAGCAGTTCATTGAAAAAATAACCAATAATTTTGATGAAAAGAATTCAGTTATTAAAAACACTACCAATAAAACTCAAGATATTTTGAATGAAATGATGGAACAGTTTATTGTAATTCTTAATCGTTCTGTTGCAGAATATCAATTATCATTAGGTGATTTAATAGCTAAATTAGAAAATGATTTTCTATCTAATATTGATAATAGTGGAGCTGGCATACAAAACTTAGTTAATTACATCAATATCTCTATGACTGAGCCCGTTAAAACCTTAATGAAGAATCTCGAGCAATTGAATGAAAAAATCGATAAAGACGAAGAAGATTTTCTTAAAAGATTTGATGAAAGTTTAACTAAAGATTTGCTAGATATAAGCAAAACTTTCCAAAATGATTCCATTAAAAGCGAGGAAGAGTTAGGAAAAGATGTTAAACGATTAATTGACAAGTTTGACAAAGATATTTCTGATAATCATGAAACACTAACAAATAGATTAAAGAATAGCCAAAAAAACCTTCAAGTAATATTCAAAAATTTCTCGGAACAACACGACAAAGAATTACGTAATACAAGTAAAGAAGTATCTAGCTTAACTAAAAAATTGGAAAGATGGCGTGGTGAAAGTGTTGATATTTTGACCAGAAATATTGATGAGAGTATCAATAGAAGTATTTCCATTTTATCTAAAGAAATTGATGAAATTATTACAAAAATTGAAAACACTGATGAATGGTCAAAAGATGAAATAATTTCTGTTGTTAAACAATCAAACCAAGATATAGCTAAAAGTTTCAAAGGATTCAATAATACAGTTAATCAATTGATTAAAGATTCATTAAATGATATTTCTAATACTTTAAAGAAAGATAGTTTATCTATTAATAATAGATTAGCACAATTCAAAAAAGACCAAGATAAATTGATAGAGGAAACGAAAAAACCATCTTATAAATTAATTGATGAAATATCAAACGATTATAATGAGTTGTATCGAAGATTTCTTTCAAATATTCAAAGATTTTTTGAAAATGAATTTGAATCCTTTAAACGTGGCAGGGAACGAATTGGTAAATCATTAGAAAATACACTTAATCGCAGAAGCACTCGAGCATCTAAAGAAATCATTTCACTAAAAGAAGTATTTGAACGTGCACGAGAAAATTATGTTAATAAAACCCACGAAAGATTTGAAGATATTGAAAGAACAATAGCCAAAGATACTTCTCAATTAATTGATCAAGAAAAGTCCACAAGAAGTACGATTACAACTTTAACTGAAAAAATCGTTGCAGATCTTAGCAACAATGTTAATTCTACTGCAGAAATGCTTCGGAAAAGTTTATGGGATGGTTCAGAAGAGATTTTTGGTCAAGCAATTGCTGAAATAGTAAAACAGGAAACACAATTGAAATCTATGAATGAGCAAATAAAAAATGAACAGTTGAAGCAAGTAGATGATATATATAGTCTAATGAAAAATCAATTAGATACTTTTGATCAAAAAACAAACAATCTACAAGAGAAACAAATAGAAGATGTACAAAAATTCAGAGATCAATTTACACTAATTCTCGATGAAGACCTTAATACCAAGTTAGATGATATTCAAAAAACAGAAGAGGATTTACATGCTATTGGTGATAAACTAACAGCTGGTATAAAGGAAGTTATTGATGTAGAAACAAATAGAATTGTTAGAGAAGTTGAGGTAAAAACATCAGGTATTGAAGGTGCTATATTTAGTACAGTAGAAAATATTACCTCAGAAGCATCTAGAAGAACTGAAGGTGTTGCTATTATTGGAGAACAAGCTGTTCGAGGAATAGAGGATCGTTATACGGAAAACCTAGAACGTATACGACAAAACTTAACAGACGAAGTTATAGGGCAAATAGAAGAAGAAGCCAAAAAGATAGAGACTTACAAAGGTAACTTAAGAACTATTGGTAGAGATCATTTACAGGTATATGGTGGTGCAGTTAGTAACATAAATGAGAATTTAAAAGAGAATCTAAAAAAAGCAGAAGAAACGATTTTAAAAACAACTGCAATTTGTGAAAATCTAACAAGTCGATATATGGATGAGTTAGATGAAGAAATAAATG
>JAEOUJ010000020.1 GCA_016839405.1 Candidatus Gerdarchaeota archaeon
AATCTCATTTTTAATTCTGCCATCAAATCAGCTCGTTTAAATGAGCCTTCTTCTGCACCTTCAGGTGTTATACTTAGTGCTTGATTCAAATATCGATTTAATTGTGCGATATTATTAACTGTATCATCATGTAATGAAGAACATATTACTGTGCTGAAATGTTCTGGCGAAACTTTTTCAAAGAAAATATCGAATTGTTCAATTTTTATATGTCCTTCTCCACCAATTCTAACTTTCCCCAAACGATCCATATATGCACCTATATTTATTTTTTTAAGAGTAACTTCAATTGTTTTCAAAATTTCTGGATCTTTACCTTGTTGTACTGCTCCTACTACACATTCAACCTGTTCAGAATATACAGCAATAGCAACAAAATTCGGATTATTATCAAGAGTTGCTTCAATTATATCAGATAATCTTTCTGCTATTAGCCCTCGTGTTTTATCAACTTCAGCTTGTACCATAGCTGGTGATTTACTAATATTTGGTGGACTGATTGTTTTCTGTAAATGTGAAGTTGGTGTATCACTTGATTCGATTTTTGGTACTGTAACTGCAGGAGGTTTAACAGTGGTTGTTGGGGGCGAAACATCTGTTTGACGTGGTGGAACTTTTAATGTTCTTGGAGGTAATTTACTAGGGCTTTCATCAATCTTAACTGGTGTGGTTACATATGATTCATCACTTATTGGTGGTTTTGCAATAGGTTGCTGTGTTGTAATTGGTTGAACTTTTCGTTCAGACATTTTCCTTGGCATTAATTCAAGTAAAATACGTTGAAAGATCTGACTAGCAGAGTCGGTGTAAATACTACTAATTGTTTTAAATAATTCACCTGGGAAAAGATTTTCTAACGGTGCTAAAAGCTTAGCAATTTGTTCTAGTCTCCCTTTAAGTTGTCCTTCCATACCTGGATCTATCTTATTGAAAATTAAATAACCTCTAACACCCTTAAGATGTGTTGCAATGCTTTTTAACCAAACAGTGAAGAAATTGCTAGCTTCTTGAAATTTAGAAATATCTTGAACATCAACAACAAAAACTATTGCACTTATATCCTTTACTAGTTCAGCATTTCCAATATAACCTTGGCGGTAATTTTTTCCTCCACCAGTATCAATTATTAGAAAATCAGATCGTAAGAAATCATGTTCGTATTGTGCTATACCTCGAGTTGAAGGTATTTGTTTTAATTGTGAAGCTGGTTTTTTTAGAAAGAATTGTTGATAAAGGGAGGTTTTTCCAGCACCATCCAAACCAATAAGCAATACTTTTTCCATGATCAATCACATTGTAAAGGCTATTATCTATCTCCCTAGATAATTAAATAAGCTTAGTATTTTTCTTTTAAACCATCTTTATTATTTTTTCGACATATACATTAGTAGTAATTTATCTGTATTATTACCTATTTAAAGTATAGTCTTTTTTAGTTATTTAGACTATTTTAATTGTGTTTTTAGATAAAATACTAATGGAGAATTAAAGTTTACTTTAAATTCCCCAATGAGGATTTGCTGATAAGGAACTATTTTTATTCATGAATGTTCGATTTTATTATACTAAAATCCATTTTAGAAGAGTTTTAAGGATACTTTATCTCGGAGGATAAGAATTTGATTCAAGCTATATGGATTATTACAGAAACTGGTCAATGTATTTTCAGTCATAAATATGCAACTCATCTAGAAATTGATGATCAACTTATTTCAGGTCTACTTGTTGCTTTTGATGCATTTTCATCTGAAAGTGGTATTGGAGGTATACAACAAATAGCTGGAGAAGATAATCAATTTGTTTATGGTTCATCAGGCAAGCTTTTAGTTGCAGCTATTGCAGATAAAAGAGATAGTGGAATATTAGTTGAGAAATTAATGCGAAAAATTTCTGATATTTTCCAAGAAAGATATTCCAAATATTTACATGATCTTTCTTTTGTTGATTTGAATGTATTTAATGGCTTTGAAAAAGAAATAGATAAAGTACTATTAAGAAAAATCTATAATAGGGGAGCTAGCTCCACGATTTTTGCTACAATAGTTTCAATAGCATTGTCTGTTGGTATTTTCATCCTTTTGTATGATATAATTGTTCAAGCAGCTTTTCTTGTATTCCTTGCATTTATACCAGCATTATTTATAGGTGCATTAATAGCTGGTAAAAGTTCCTATGGGATAATTAGCTCTAGTATTACAATTCTTCCAGTTATGGGATATATTGCTTATCAAATGGTAGATATAGCTGCAGGAACAAATATTGAAGCTACTATTAATTCAATTTTCTTAATGGCGGTCACCTATATTACCATCGCAATATTGTGCGGTTTTCTAGGTGGAGGAATAATTGATAGACGAAGATTATTCCCACTAGAAGATAAAACTGCAAAAATGGTTGTTTTACCTACTAGTACAATTCCGAGTGCACCAGTTTTTGATCAAGAACAAACTTATCCACAAGAAGTTTATAGCGCAGCAGAAGAGACTTTTCAAGAGAATGATAACTACTCAGAAGAAGTTCAAGAACCACAAGATAATCAATATGAGTGGGATCAACAATAATATCGTTAACTCATTTACTTCTTACAATGGGATGAATGATGAATCAGAAGAATAATCTCGAAATTAAACAAATGGCAGATTCACAAAAGGAAGAATTGCCTGATGAAGAGGAGGTTATTTATTCTGCTTTAGGGAGCCAAGTAAGGCGAGAACTCCTTGCTTTTATCCATATTAACAACAAAGTAGGTTTTTTGGATTTACAAAAGAAATTCAAATTAAAAGTGGGATCTCTATACCACCAGTTAAATAAAATGAATGATTTATGGAATCAAGATGAAAACAAGAAATATTATTTAACTGATTTAGGAAAAGTTGCTTATAATTTGATGATACTTAATAGAGATCGAATTGCATCATCAAATGTTCAACTAGCAAAGAAATTAACATCAGATGAAAAACAATCATTCTGGAAAAAACTTGGTGATGTATTTGTATCAATATTTTTACCAAGAAAAATATTCCAATATTTGGCTTCAGAACCAATTAGAACTTTTTTTGAAGGGTTAATAATTATTGGTTTGCTGTTATACTTTTCAATAGATAGTCAATTAGTTTTAATTGGATTTTATCCCTTAGAAGTTGAATATTGGTATTATTCAGTGATAGGTATAATTGGCACATGGTTATTTCTTGGTTTAATAATAGAGGGATTCAAAGCAATACTTTACAAAAGAGAATTTAATCCTTTAAAATTATTAACAGTTATACCTTTCACATTAATACCAAATATGATTGTTTTATTTTTTATTTGGTTACAAACAAAGGTAGAAACAACATTTCTTCTAGTAGAAGGGCAAATATTAATTATATTTGCACAAATTTGGTCATTATCATTAACAACAACTGCTGTGAGTCAAACTGAAGAATTAACAATGAATAGATCGAGTTTAATTGTTTTATTCACTTTCTACTTAACATATGTAATTGCCTTTGTTTTATTTGGAACAATGCAATAAAAAAATTCATTCAATCAGATTTCTTTTTTTCAGTTGAACCTTTAGATTTTGCTTTTTTTGTGTCACTTTTAGCTACTTTTTCAGTTGTTTTTTTCTTTGTAGTTGATATCTCTTTCTGTTTGCTTAAAGGTTGATCAGAAATAACTTGATAAACCCAACGACCATCATCATAACCAATCCATCTACCTGGAAGAGTGCCGATGTAAATTAAATCTTGAGTTAACCAATAAGCTTCACCTTCAGTAACATTCAAGTGTTCTTGAATTTCAATTAAATCAGCATGAGATTTATTATCAAGAAAGCTTACAACACTTTTCACTAAATCTGGATCCCATCTTTCCAAAATATGGACTTCACTTTCTGCTTCTTCAACTTTCTTTTGCTTTTTCTTAGATTTTTTCTTAGGTTTTTTAACAATCTCTTCTTCTTTTCCTTGTTTCATCTCTTCTAAAAAGACCTTAACAAGGCTAGGGTTTTCAATATGAGAAACAAGATAGGTTCCTGCATACTCCTTTTTATTGAATTCAGCTGATTGTTGAACAAGTAACTCTCGTTGTTTCTTTCTAGCTTCAGGAGTAAGTATTAATCGAATCATTTCTTCTTGTTCATCAACGATCATTCCTACAGGTGTTTGAAGTAGTTCGTCAGGAGTACATTCAATTAATTTCTTTCCTACTAAGGAGTAGCTTTTCAATTCAAGTCCATCCATTTATTTTATTTACATAATTAAAAAGTAAGTGAGAATAATAGTTTTTTCTTCTGAACATAAATCATTATTTATTTAATAAATAGGTAGTGCTAAAAGTGAGAAAGTATATTAATTAACATGAGAGTCTTTTATACTCTTCTAGGTATTTTTATCTAGTCTATAAGTAGTAGTGAATATGAAATGAGTACTAAATCAAAGAAAATTAGTAATAAAGAATCAACAGATTATTTACCTGACCTCGAACCAACTTGCCCTTATTGCGGTAGTGATAATGTTTATGGCATGAGTCGAGTTGTAGGTTATTTTAGTGTAATCGAAAATTGGAATGAAAGTAAAAAATCAGAGCTTAAAAGAAGACAGAAAGGGAATTATTGGACTGAATCTGATATTTAATTAGGCTCTTTGTAAACCAAAAAAGCGTTAATTTTTAACAAATAGTGCCATAATGAAAAGTCTTTAAAGTTACTTAATTCTTAATTATTATGCCTTTTTGGAGATAGAAATATGATAAGCCAAAAACAATTTCAAGCAACTTTGAAAAAATTAGCTGAATTTAAAGGCGTTCGAGCAGTCATTATTACCAATAAAGAAGGATTACCATTGTCTAGTGATATTGATTCAGATAAAACTGAAGCAGTTGCTGCTTTGGTATCATCTCTAGTAGGTAAAGCAACTCAAACAGTTGATCAGCTAGAGGAAGGAGAGCTAAACTTTTTCACAATAGATACCACAAAAGGTGAAATACTAGTTGCTCCAGAAAATGATTATATTTTAATAGTTCTTAAAGAAAAAGAAAAGTAGCTGATAAAAGGGATAAAAAAAGAAGCTTCTAGATAAGCTTCAAAATGAATTTTATTTTAAAAGAAAAGAAGAGATAGGCATTAGATTTAGAATTTTTCTAATTCCTTTAATGCTTCCTCTAAATTGTCTTCCATTGACTCATCAGCAGCTGAAGCTGCTTGCTCAGGTGCTGTGGTTGGGAATTGGATTTTTTCAGATAAAAATTCATTCAATAGTTTTTGGATCTCTTCAGCTTCGCGTTTAAGAACAAGCCTAATTAAACCAATATTAACTTCATTATCAGTAATAACACAAAGAATACCTTTACCGCAACTTGCAGCGAAGATCTTTCCCTTACCAAATTCTGAAGAGACAATCAATAAATCCCCTAAATCTAGATTTACTCCTTGTTCTTCGCTAGCAACAAAAACAGCACTGGCAATTGCACCAACTCCATCTACGTCTATAGGAAAGTATGAGAATTTTGAAACATGGGCAATGGTTAAACCAGTCCGATCTACCAAAATAACCTTCCTGATACCAGCTTCTGCTTTAATAATTTTACTTAAGACGTTGTCAAAGGCTTTAACATTAATCAATATTCTGACCTCATGATCAGCTCTCTTCATTTAATTTCAAATGAAACTATCTTTCTTTAGTAATATTTTTACACTCGAATTTAAAAAGATTGAGTTTCTTGTAAATTCTAACCATAAACAAATTTCCTAAATATCCATCTTCTAAATAAGAAGCTGATTTTTAATTTTTCTTAGCTGTTTTTTCCACAAAAGGTAATTTTTTATTGAGTCATTTGATAATTATATAAAAAATGATAATTTATACTATTCCGGAGCATTCCTATAATGAGTAGCAAGAAAGGGAAAGAAGAACAATCAATTATTACAGTCAGAGCTTTGTGTGACATTTGCAAAGAAGTGGATACTTTTCAAATACCAACAAAAGAATTATTACCACATTTTGGTGGGCTCTATCAAATATCAACTATACATCATTGCAAAGAAAATAAAGAAATGGTCATGAATATTGTCTTAGATAGAAATTTTGCTGTTAGACAAACAACTGTTTCACCATTTGTTGCAGATCGAGAAATAGAACGTTGGTTCCCTGAAAAAGTAACAGACATTAGATTCTTAGTAAAACAAATAAAAGATTCTGATCGAGTAATTCAAGCAGTTCTATCTGGAAGATTGGTAGTAATTGCTAGCAATAATATGACTTTTGTTAAACGACTTGTCCATATTTTGGAATTATTCTCTCCAACAAAATTCCCACAATCAATTGAGTGGACAACCGAGATAGTTAAGAACAAAAAAATAATTGGCACCAATCTAAAAACTGCTAAAGAATATAAGAACGCAATTATTGTTAATTTAGATGATAATAAAGTGTTTAATGGTAAACCATCACCTTATTGCCAACAACTATTAGAAGACCTAATAACACTTGAGCCTGAAGGAATGGCTTATGCTGCAAAATTAAAGATTGGTATGTTAGTAGAATTTGCTAAAATGCTGATTGAATTAAGTAAAGAGCCAGAAATTGGTGCAAAAGCTCTCAATCTTATTAAAAGAGATGTTAGTGCTGATGCTTTGGAATTAATACTTGAAATGGTATATGGATTTGATTCAACAGCAATGGAAATCATTAGGGAAGATTGGCTCTAGAATACATCCATTCATACATTTTCATAGATAAACTATAACGAAGCCGAGATAATACCAATCAAAACAACAAAATCTTTTACTGGTAATTCATCTACTTTTTTATTTTGAGAAATTTTCGCACTCTGAGTTTTGCAGAAAGCAGCAAAATTAAACAAATCTTTTGCCAATTGTTGAACCTCGCCCTTTAAGGTATCAATAGCAGAGCTAAACATTTCAGCTGATTTATTAGCAAATTTACTTGCTTCATTGAAGAGTTTCTCAGATCGTGAGCGTTCTTTAATCCGAGCAAATTCTTGAGCTTGAACAATTGCTTGACAGGATTTATAGAAAGCTATAGCTCCTAAAGTATGATTTTTCTTTTTAGCAATATAATCCCAGTTAATAATTTCATCAGAAACCAAATTATATTCCTCTTTATGTTTTAAAATTGCATCATAATGTGAAGCTAAACGTTCCCAAATAGTTATCATAGAATCAAACATATTCCCATGATTTTCAATTATTAAAGTGGCAATCTCAAGAGGAA
>JAEOUJ010000231.1 GCA_016839405.1 Candidatus Gerdarchaeota archaeon
CTATATGGGAGAATTGTTGTTTAAGATTAAATTTCTTATTGAATGGAACAGCAATTCCACCTCCCATTACATAATCTGAACTTATACAATGAGCAAGATAATATTCTTCTGAAACAGAAAATAAATCAATTTGAATCTCGTTATAAATCATATATTTTCATCACTAAATTAAATTGTGTAACTAAATCTTTTTTGATTTGCTATCAAATTTTTTTAAAGAGAGTTTGATATTAATAATGGTTATGTTTAAATAAGACACCACCCAAGTAGTAACTAAATAGACTGTCTAATGGTGATTAAAAATGCGAAAAAAGACATGTAAATATTGTGGAGAATATATAGAAGATGATTCAAGATTTTGTTATTATTGTGGATCAAGTGTGGAAACTGAAAGAAACATAGAAGGGAAAAAAGAGGATATATATTCGCATACAGTTAAAACTGACTACAAAGAACCTGTTAAAGGAAAAAGTAGAAGAAAAATCACTTCAGGAGTTATAATTGCATTTGTGATTGTTGGAACTTTAGCAGTAGTGTTACCTATTACATTTATCTCGATTTATGGGCCTTTAAATTACAAATATATAGGCACCAATACCTATGATTCTGGTTCATTAGCAACTAATAACGCCACTTTATCGGTAAATAATTTTGCTGGAGAAGTTTATGTAGAATATAATCCATACATTACAGAAGTGTTAATGGTTGAAATTCATGTTTATGGAAGGTCTGATGCAAATATTTTGGAAGCAGAAACATTTACAGTGAATTTTGAAGATGATACATACGAATTTGTGTTTATTGATGATCAGGAATATTCGTTTTGGGATAAAACAGCTATGAGATATGAACTTGAAATTGATTTGAATCCTAGTGTTGATTTTGATTTAGATATTGAAACTTTTTCTGGAAATATAGTTTTAGATTTGGATTTACTAGCTCATACAACTCTTACTGGATTTAGGTTGGTAACATTTTCAGGAAATATAGATGCTGATTTTGGTCAGAATACTCAAATAAATACACCTTTATTTTATTCGAAAACAAGTTCTGGTAACATCGATTTAAGATTTGGTGCTAATACAAATATCAATGCAACTAATTTCAACCTTGATGTTTTTTCAGGAAATATTTACATCGAATTCGAAGAATCAAATGAATTATTTGTCGATGGTCAAATTGAACTTTGGTCTAGTTCAGGAAACATAATTTTTCACATTGATTCAGGCATTCTTATAGCTGATAATATGCAAATAAATGGATTTTCCGGTAATATTTATTTGATATTTGGAACTTCCACAGAAGTAACCTTAGATGAAGTAGCTATAGATATAAGTTCTGGGAATGTAGAAATTGATTGTTTATGTAACTTTTATTCAAACATAACTTGGAATATAGAAGGATTTTCAGGTAATGTGGATATTTATCTTGATCCAATAATTATATCCAATATAAATTATACAGCTGAGTTTAATGTTAATATCTCATCTGGAGTTATTTATATTTTATCAAATTTGGATGAAAGTCAAGTAGGCATAGAAATAACTGCTGCTACTTCAACTGGTTATATTGACCTACCAAGTGGTTCAAGCTTCTTCCAATCACCAGATTATTCATTGAAAACTAAAAAATATATATTTGATTTAGAGACATTTTCTGGTAATATTGAAGTTGAAAATTTCTAACTAGGAATTCTTCCTAGTTTCTTATTTTTAAAATCTAAACGTTTAATAGCTTAATTGAATCTAAAATGTTTGTGATAAAAAATGTCAACAAATGAAATTATTGCTGAAAAGCGAGATGTTAAAGATTTCAATAAAGTAGTGTTGAAAGAACATCATGAAGGAGAATTATTCATTACTTTTGGTAAAAATGAAGGATTAACAATAGAAGCACCAACAGATATTTTGAAACGTATTGAAACTTCTATAGATAAAGATACTCTTACAATTAAAACAGCTGGAACCTTATTAGAAAAAATAGGTGATGCATTTAAAACATCTGTAACTAGAAAAGTAATAAAATACCACTTAACTGTAAAACAATTGGATTCATTGGATATTACTGGATTAATTAAAGCAGAAATAGATCCAATAAGAACTAAACGATTTTTTGTTAGATTTAATGGAGCAGGCACAATTAAATTCAAATCAATAGATGTTAATTTACTAGAAGCTAAATTAACCAATGTTGGTAATATTGAATTAACAGGAAAAGCCTATGAACAAATAATTACAATAACTGGTTCAGGAAAGTATGATGCACCAAATCTTGAAAGTCAAATTGCGAATATAACAGTTAAAGGTGTTGGAATAGCTACACTTTGGGCCATACAAAAACTAGATGTCACTCTTCGAGGTATTGGCAAGGTTTCATATTATGGTGATCCAAAAATAAAATCTAATATTGCACCAGTAGGAAGCTTCATTCATTTAGGAAAGAAATAAGTTAAAATTATCAACTTATTTCTGATTTTATCTTATTTTAAACAGTGAACTTTGAATTTAGAAATTAAACTATTTTTATCTGAAAAAAGTATATAATGATTGATTAATTATAATATATACTTTATATTAATTTAAATAGGGAATTTCTATGATAAAAACAGAAACAGATTTTGATGTAATTATAATAGGTGCTGGAGCAGGTGGTTTAAGTGCTGGAGTTAGTATACAAAGTAATAATCCTGGTTTAAAGACTCTTATGTTAGAAAAAAATGATTATCCAGGAGGTTTTATTGGAGGATTTTTTAAAAAGGGATTTTATTTTGATGCAGCAGCAGAAGCAATACTAAATGCAGAAAAGGGAAGAGCTTATTCTGCTCTAACTGAATTTGATTTCAATCATCCATTTATAAGAATGGATATTGTTGAATCATATTATGATAAAAATCGGGTTTTTCATTTATATTCTGATGAAGCCAAATTATTACAAGAAATAGAAAAGCATTTCCCTGATCAATCAGAAAAAGCTCGTGAATTTATAATTACTTGCAAAAAAATAACAAGTGAATTTAGAAAAGTGAGAATTGATAGTGGAAAATTATCATTTAAGAAAATCCTTCAAATTATATTTAAGTATCCTGCTATCAGAAAATATGGCAGGAAAAATTTCAAACAATTACTTGACTCATTTTTTACAAATGAACAACTAAAAAATTATTTCTTGATCTATTCAATATGGGTTGGTCTACGATATGATGAGATTTCTGCACCATTAGGAGTATATCTATTTACCAATTCAATTACTAATGGATTATTTTACCCTGAAGGGGGAATGGAAGCTTTTGCTAAAAAATTAGCTGAATTATTTGTTGCTCGAGGAGGTACATTGAAATATAAAGTAGAAGTTGAAAAAATCCTTCTAGAGGATAATAAAGCAGTTGGAGTAAAATTAAATGATGGAACAATTTACAGAGCTAAATATATAATTTCAAATGCAGATCTAAAAAGAACAATTCTAAATTATGCAGGAAAAGAATATTTTCAAAATGATTACATTGGTATGATTGAGAAAATTAAGCAATCAGCAACTGGACTAATGTTATTTCTAGGAATTGAGAATATGGATTTGACAAAATATCCTGCACACTTCCATATTGGTATTAATCCAAACATCATTGAAGATACGCGACAAGGGAAATTTGAGTTAAAAGAAGGATTAGCAGTAAGAATAGCTGCAAATAAAGATCCGGATATACGAAAGGACAATAAGGACTCAATACATGCACTGTTCTTGGCTCCATATGATTGGAATAATTATTGGCATGCTGGAAAAAATCTAAACCGAGAGAGCAAGGAATATAAGAAATTAAAAGAAGAGCTAACAGAAAAAATGATCAAAATTATCGAACAAATAATACCAGAAATATCAAAGAATATAGTCTATAAATCACTTTCAACGCCACTAACTTTCGAGCGTTATAATTATGTTACGGATGGTTCATGGTATGGACCAAGATACGATCAAGAATTACCAGATTTTAGATTGCCCATAGAGAATCTATTTCTAGCAGGGAGTAATACAGCTGGTGCAGGAGTAACAGGATCAATTTATTCAGGAATTCTAACAGGAAATCATGTGATAGAACTAATTAATAAAGAAATAACAAAAGAGGATTAAGTTATTTCGAAAGATATTATTATTACAATGACACAAACTATTGTAGTTAAATAAATTTGAAGGAATTATGAATGAACACAAAAGGTGTATATAGTCAAAGAGTCTCCCCAAAAAGTAGATTGGTAGCATTGCTATTATGTATGTTCTTAGGTTATCTTGGAATACATCAATTCTACGTAAATAAGGTCTGTTTAGGAATATTATATCTCTGCACTGGAGGATTATTTGGCATCGGAATATTTGTAGATTTCATCTTAATACTAGTTGGAACTTTCAAAGATGACAGAGGATTACCGTTAACAGAATGGGATGAAGCATCATCTAAACCTACTCCACAACCAGTAAGAAGTGCGCCATATCAACCACCAAGACCAACACCACCAAGAGCACCAGCTTCACCAGCCCCACCAACACCACCAACACAGCAAAGTCTAACAAGAGAACCAACGAAAAAAGCAAAATATTGTCAAATATGTGGATCAGCTAATGAATTGGACTCAACATATTGTAGTAGTTGCGGTTCAGTAATTGAATAGGTTTTGAAACCTATTTTTCTTTATTATTTTAAAAACCTAATTTTCTAGCTAGAACTGGAATTTTGCTAAAAATGGCGATTTTAGAAATATTTTTATGTTACGAAAAGAAGATAATAACTAGCTAGTACTTTTAGTACTAGCACCCTCTCTCCCCACGTCAAACACTTATTGAATTGAATAAGTGTTTGGTTATTTAATTAAATCCCTATTTCCTTTTCCTGGACGGCTGGGAATTTTTCCCGGCGTCCAGTTTTAATTCCCTTCAAATGATGGTTTATTTATAGCTGTTTTTTATTGGTTGTAAATTATTAAATATCAATTAGCAGATTATCTTTTACTGGATGTATTAAAATGAATACAAGCTCTTTGGATTTGACAAAAATTCATATGAAGGAATTTAATCCAAAAATAGCTCCCAAAGATCTTTGGAAAAAATATCATCTGTTAAATGAAAAACTACTTTTAGAGGTTTATCAAAAAGATAAATTGCCAAATAGAGAAGTAATTGAGAAGTCTTTTAACTTGGAGTTTCTCGATTTCTATATAACTTATTGGCTTATTTTTAAAAATAAAAAAGAGAAAAATTTAATCGGAATTTGCTATTATTCTTATTTGAAAGATAATTCAGCTCTTTACAAAAACAACAAAGAAATTGGTTTTATTGATATTAAATTAGATTCAGATTATAGAAGGCAAGGTGTAGGTACTAAATTATTAAGAATTTTAGCAACCATTCTAAAAGAGAAAAATTGCAAATATATTGAAACTGAAACTATATATCCATCTGGATTTAATTTTTGCGAAAAATATAATGGAAAATTGACGAATATTAAAACACAAAGTCGTTTATATTTAGATAATGTTGATTGGCAAATGATTGAATCTTGGATTAAAGTCGGTTCAAAGAGTAATCCAGAAGTTAATCTTGAATGTTTTTATTCTGCACCTGATGAAAATCTCGAAGAGTACTGTAATCTATTGTCTGAATTAGATAATGAAGCCCCAACACTCGAAAAAGAGGAAGATGAGAAATTCACAGAAACATATACACCAGAAAGATACAGAGAATTTGAGCATCATCTGAAAGAAAGAACCTATACTATGTATTCAATTAGAACTGTTGAAGCTGATGGAAATATAAGTGGTTTAACCGAGATATTTTACTCTGAAAAAAACACTCCTGAAGAAATTAAAACAGGATTAACTGGTGTAAAATCTGAATATCGAGGTAAAGGATTAGGAAAATGGATGAAAGCATCTATGTTGAAATATATTAAAGAAAATATCCCACAGGCGAAATATATAGTAACAGGAAATGCTGATCATAATGCACCAATGCTTTCTATAAACACTCGTCTAGGATTTAAACCATATTTACAACGAAAATCATATAGATTTACTATTGATGATTTACTATCTTATATAGAATCAAATGATAATTCATGAAAAATAATCTTTAGTTGGAATTTGGTAATGCTATAATGTAAATGAAATGAATATTGTAATTCTTGTGGAGAACAAATATATAATAACGATAAGAAATAGTATCAATTTGTTAATTTTACATAAATCGTTAATTTCAATATGTAACTATCGAAAATTTTTGTCAATAGATTATTATAGTGAATTATAAAATTATTAAATTATATTAAATGGAGTGAAAATGATGATTAAATCATCTAAATTATTAAAGAACACATATATTGTATTTGTAACCGTATTGCTAATTTCAATGATTACATTTTATACATCAACAAATACAAAAAGTTACAAAAGAAATTCTAATGAAATTGGTTTAAACGATATCACTTTAGGATACAAAATACTCATTGATGAAGCACACATGCCCATTTATGGTATTAGTAATGAATCAGTCGCCTATGAATTAGACGATGGTTTCGCCTTATTTGCTGATTTGTTAGTTTCAGAAGGATATACTATAGATACCTTAAATGAAAACGATACAATTGAACAATCAATATTACAAGATTATGATCTTCTTATTATTGTTGGTCCCACAGGTTTTTATTCTACTCAAGAAATTTCAACTATCTATAATTGGACTTCTGATGGAAACTCATTATTACTAATATCAGATTGGGGTTCATTTTTTGGCAATTCTTCAAATACCATTGCTAATACTTTTGGTTATACTATGGCTTTAGATGCAATTTCAGACACTGATGAAAATGAAGGCAATGCTTTTTGGATTGTATTTAATGAATCAAATATCAAAAGTCATGAAATAACAACTGGCATATCTGGTATAGAAGTTTATGCTGCTGATGGAATAATAAGCGATCCATTAGGAGCGATGGATCTTATTGCTACTGATATTGATGATACTAACGAATGGTTTGGGGGCGGATTTGCTAATAATGTACCAATTGCTAGCGCTCGAACCAACTGGAATGATAAAAATAGTAAATTTGTCTTAGTTACTGATACAAATCTTTGGTCAAATCAAGATACAGATGGCGATGGGATACTAAATATAAATGAATTAAATAACAGCCAATTAGCTTTGAATATTGTTAACTGGCTTTCACCTATCGTAATTACAACTACTGCTCCTTTACAAGGTCTATACATATCATTCATTGCTGTTTTTGTTTTACTTGTGTCATTTATTAGAATTAAAAGAAGAAAGCATTAATTGCCTTTTCTTTATTTTCCTTTTTCTTTTAGATAATATTTTGTTAATTGATATAAACGGCATTAAGCTGATAATAAGTAGCCAGTTTATCTCTAAACCAAAATTATTTGTTCTTACTGGTTTTGTAATATCTAAAGCAATTATCTCTTCTGGGTTAGACCAATCTAAAATAAGCAGGTTAAAATTATCATTTGCAATAAATAGTCCATCAAAAACTCCAAGGTATTCCTCAATAATATAAATATATGAAGTTGTATAATTTCCAAGTTTTATGCTAGATTCAATATTAGTTATATTATAAATCGTTATATCGCTTTCTTTTATCACTATTGCAA
>JAEOUJ010000232.1 GCA_016839405.1 Candidatus Gerdarchaeota archaeon
TGAATTTTTTTGGCAATGCTAGTACCAATACCTGGTAAATCTTCTAGCTTATTTTCTTTAGCTAATATTTCAATATCTTCTGTTAGGGCTTGAATTGTTTGTGCTGCTTGGCGATAAGCTCTAGGTTTAAAAGCTTCATTTTTAATTTCTAGAAAATCGCCAATTGTTTTAAGAATATTAACAATTTCTTGATTTTTCATTTTATACAATCCAATAGAAATATAGTTAATTTAGTTTTTTTTAAATTAATAATAATTATCCTTCAATAATATTATAAATAAAGTTGATTGAAATGACGTTTATTAATTTAGAGAAATTAATAGAAAGAGAACTTATTCCTGGTTTTAATGGAAAATTTGTTCATTCGGAAAATATGACTTTTGCTTTTTGGAAAATAAAGACTGGCAGTATTGCACCAGAACATAAACACCCTAATGAACAAGTTCTAATTGTAATTGATGGTGATTTTGAATTAACACTAGAGGGTGAAACGAATGTCGTTAAACCAGGCATGTGTGTTAATATAAAGTCAAATGCAATACATTCAGGTAAAGCTATTACTGACTGTTATTTAATTGATGTTTTTCATCCAGTTAGGGAGGATTTTAAGTAATATTTGCCAAATTAAAAAGCTACATTTATTATTATTGTCGATAAATGTTATTTTAGATTATTTAAAATAACAGAATAATAAGGATAAGTGGGGCGAAAATGTCAGATATTGATGATATTATAAAAGAATTAAATAAGCGAGAAACGATTACTCAACAATGTGCTGGTATATGGTCATTAGGGATTCTTGGCTCTGAAGCTGATAAAGCAGCAAAAAAACTAATTAAAATTCTATTTACTGATGAAAATTGGCGTATTCGTACTTGGGCAGCTTGGTCTTTAGGGCGTATTGGCGGTAAAAGATCTAAAAAAGCGCTTGAGAAATTAATAAGTAAAGAAGAAGATGATTTGGTGAAAGCTGAAGTAACATCAGCATTAGAATGGTTAATAAAAAACGAAGAGAACCAAAGACAAGAATTTTTATCAGATTTAGAATAATTATTCTAAAACTTTTAGAAATTCATCTACTAACTCAGGCTTCTTTAGAAAGGCATTTATAATGCTAACATAATAATTGATTTTGTTAACTTTTTCTACATGTAGTGTTGAATATACATCTTCAACTTTTTTACTTTCAACTGCTTTATTTAAAATATCATAAATTCCCTTATCTTGAATTTCAGCAAAAATCTTGAATACTTCATAAAATTTTTCATGATCTATACCAGGATTATTGAATAACTCACCTAAAATAGTGCTTAATTTTAATGACCAATCTTTACCTGTTTCTTTATCCCACCAATTATCCTTTCCTTCTTCAAAAGCACCATAAAATATGTTGGCGGTTCTACTGTAAAGCTTTTCGACTAAACGAGTTCCTTCATTTATTCGATAACCTGACTCTTTTATTAATTCTGCTTTTTCTAAGATTTTAATATAACGATAAATAGATCGTATGTCTTTTTCATATTCATTCTTTTCTTTATTATAGAACAATTCAAGCATATCTTTAGCAGTCATATTTGTACCTCGAAGAGCAGAAACAATATTATAGTGTTCATCCAAAATCTTGATTTGATCTTTAGTGAGTAATTTAACTGGTTTAGGAATGAATGTTTGATGATCACTTTTTTGTTTGTCTATTTTTTCTTTTTTTCCCATAGATAACCACTCAAAAATTTAATTTTTTTTAAGTTAATCTTACTTGTTTTCTATTTAATACTCTTATCTAAAGAAAAGTTTAATAAGGTTGTGATAAATACTGTCATTTTAGTGACAATAAATGTCATCAATATGAATTAATTTGTCACTATCATCGGGGAAGTCATAAAATGAAAAATTCTAAAACAGGAAAAATTAAAATTAAAAAAATCACTAAAAAGATCTTTTATTTAATTGACGAATTATTTTATGACGTAGTTGTAGGAGCAGTTGCACTGCCTTCAAAGTTAATTATGATAGATACAGGAATGAATTTAAGGAAAATAAAGGAGTTTAAAACATTAGTAGAGAAAGAGACAAAAAAGAAATTTAAAACAGTTTTTATCACACATTATCACGGAGATCACATTCTTGGTAATCAATATTTTTCTGATTGTGAAATCATATCCTCAAAATGGACTTCTGAGCAAATTGAAAGTTATATACTTAAATGGACAGAAGAAGTAATTGAACGTCAGAAAAAACGAATTGATGATCCTCTTGCTTTAGAAGGTTTAAAGTTAACTCCAACGAATAAATCATTTGAAAATCGATTAGAAATTGTTGATGGCGATGTTAAAGTAATTTTAAAACAAACTGGCGGTCATACAATAGGATCATCCTATCTATATTGTCCTAATTATAAAGTATTATTTGCTGGAGATAACTTGTTTATTAATTCTTACCCTTGGGGTGGAGAAGAAACTTGCAATCCAGATCAATGGATAAATACGCTTAAAGAATACCTTTCTTTAGATGTAGATTATTTCGTGCCTGGTCATGGACCTGTTAGTAATAAAGAACCAATTAAATATACTTTAAATTATTTTGAACTTGTAAAATCAACAATATTACAAATGAATAAGGAAGGAAAATCTGAGGAAGAGATTCTTAAGAAATGTTTTAATCTTGATTTTTATCCCATAAGTGAACAAAACAAGGACGATGTAGAAGGTAAGAACCTTACTCTCAAAAGATGGTTTGATTTTTGGATAGAGAACAAATAATTTACTTGGAGATATTAAATTGGAAAAAGTAAGATTAGGTAGAACGAATCTTAAAGTATCAAGGGTTGGAATTGGCGGTATACCAATACAGCGACCTTCTGAAAAGGATGCAGTTGAAATTATTCAATATGCAGTTGATAATGGCATAAATATTATTGATACTTCAATTGGATATGGCACAAGCGAAGAAAGAATTGGTAAAGCTTTAGTTGGACGAAGAGACGATGTTAAAATTATAACAAGAACTGGTGCATTAGATAAAAAACGAGCTGCTGATAGTTTTGTAAAAAGTCTTGAGAACTTACAAACAGATTTTATTGATGTATATGAATTACATGGAGTAAGTTCAATTGAAGAATATCAACAAGCAATTGGTGAAGGAGGATCTTTAGAATTCCTACTTGAAGCTAGAGATAAAGGAAATATTGGACATATAGGAATAACAAGTCACTGTATTAATACAATTAAAACAGCTGTTAAATCAGAGATTTTTGATGTCATTCTATTTCCATTTAATTTTGTTAATAATGAAGCAGCCAAAGAATTAGTTCAAATGACCAAAAAGCTAGATATAGGCTTTACAGCAATGAAACCCTTTGCTGGTGGAAGATTAAATGATGCTAATATAGCTTTGAAATATTTATTGCAATTTGACAATGTTGTTCCTGTGCCTGGTGTAGAGAAAAAACAAGAAATTGATGAAATCGTTGAAATTGTTAATGGTTCATGGCTAATAACTACTGAAGAAGAACAAAAAATGGAAGAGAAGCGCAAGGAATTAGGAAAACCATTTTGTCAATGGTGTAGTTATTGCATGCCAGGGTGTCCACAAGAAATTTCGATACCATGGGTGATAAATGCTGAAGTTATGTGGAAGCTATGGCCAAAAGATAGATTGGTTAAACGTTATAGTGATGTTTACGAAGTAGCAATAACATGCATTGAATGTGGAGATTGTGAAGAGAAATGCCCATATAAATTACCTATCAGAGATATGATGGGTGAAGGGAAGAAATTCATTGAAAAAAATATTCTAGTCTAAAAAGTGATTATTATGAGCAGGAAAAAAGAAATTATAATTTTGGGAATAGTTGGTAGCCCTCGAAGAAATGGAAACACTGAGACATTAGTTGATGAAGTACTAAAAGGGGCTCAAGAAGAAGGAGCTAAGATTAGCAAGATAATATTAAATGAATTGAACATCTCCCCTTGCCAGGGATGTAATACGTGTTCAAAAAATGGCCAATGTAAGATTAATGATGATATGAACCTTGTAAACAATAAAATGAGAGAAAGTGATGTATTTGTTATGGGTACTCCAATATATTATTGGGGTCCTACAGGGCAATTTAAAGCATTTTTTGATAGATTGTTAGCAACATCAAGACAAGGAATAATCAAAGGAAAGAAAGTTATTTTAACAATACCATTAGGTGGTTCCGAACCAATCGCAAGACATACAATTGGGATGTTAACTGACGCACTAAATTATTTGAGTGCAGATATTTTTGCTAAAATTATATCACCTTCAACAATGTCAGTTGGAGAAGTTAAACAGAAAATAGACAAAATGAAAATGGCACGACAAAGTGGAAAAGAAGTCATTAAAAAAACCTATTCTTAGGTGATTGAAATTGGAATATCGTAAATTTGGAAAATTAGATTGGAAAGCATCTGCACTAGGTTTTGGTTGTATGCGTTTACCAATAATTGATGATGATTATACTAAAATCAATGAAAAAGAAGCAACAAAAATGATTCATACAGCAAATGATAATGGTGTCAATTATATAGATACTGCTTACAATTTTAATCAAAGCAATAGTGAATCATTTCTTGGGAGAGCATTAAAAAATGGTTATCGAGAAAAAGGACAAGCAGTTTTGTGTACGCAATGCCAGGAATGTGAATCTAAATGTCCACATAGCATTGCAATTAGTGAATGGATGGCTATAGTTCATCAAGTGTTAGGTGAGGGAAAGTTTTTTGATGATTTCCCAAAACCAAAACAAATCACATCAAAAATATAAATAAAAATATGGAGGAAAAAAAATGGAAAAAAGAAAATTAGGAAAAACAGGCATAGAAGGATCAATTCTTGGATTTGGTGCAATGCGTCTCCCAACAATTGAACCGGGTGTACAAAATATCAATCATGATGAAGCTATCAAGCTAATAAGAAAAGGCATTGATAATGGTATAAATCATGTAGATACAGCTTATAACTATCATGATTATGAATCTGAAATTGTTGTAGGCAAAGCTCTAAAAGACGGCTATAGAGAAAAAGTAACTTTATCAACGAAATGTCCTGTATGGCATGAGGAATTTACAGAACCAGAACATTTTGACAAATATCTAGATGATAGCTTAAAGAAACTAGATGTAGATTACATAGATGTTTACTTTTTACATGCATTACATCAGAAGAGATGGACAGAGAAAATAGTGCCATTCAAATTAATTGAAAGAGCAAAGAAAGCAAAAGAAGAAGGTAAAATAAAATTCTTTGGTTTTTCATTTCATGATAAACCTGAAGTACTAAAAGAAATCATTGATTCAAATGGTTTTGATGCCATGCTTGTACAATATAATATTCTTGATGTCGCAAATGAAGAAATGATCAAATATGCTACTGAAAAAGGTCTTGGTGTTTTTATTATGGGACCCGTTGGTGGAGGAAGATTATCAGGAAATCCACCTGAAGAAATGAAACATCTACTTACTGATGGTAGAGAAAACTTCACTGATTTAGCTTTGAAATTTGTTTGGTCTAATCCAAATGTTCATGTTGCATTATCAGGAATGACCAATGAACAAATGCTTGATGATAATTTAA
>JAEOUJ010000233.1 GCA_016839405.1 Candidatus Gerdarchaeota archaeon
ATGAGGTCACAAGTTGTGACTAAATTTCTTATAAAATACAACAAATCCAAATTTCATTTTAACTCTATGATAAAGTATATATATACAATTCATATTTACCCATACTTTGCCCATTAACTTGAAGAGGTAAGCTGTACTTAAAAATGATAGCGCATGATACCATGGTTAAAATAATCGAGTTAAAGGATTTGGAAAAAGAATTGCAAAATTCTTGCCAAGAAAACTGCAGTAATTGCAGATATAAAATACACGAGAGAATTAACAATTTAATCCAAGTTATAGGTAAAGATTTCATCAAAAATCCCTATTCTTTTAGGGATCGTAACTTGCTAGTGCGCGTTCAGGAGCTTAGTGCTTTAGAGAATATGATTTGCGACCTTTGCCATAATACCTGTGGTGAATGTAAAGAAAAAATAGGTGAAAGACTAAAAGAACTTTGTGAAGTATTAGAAAGAGATTGTAAAGGATGCTCTTGTAAATAATATATTTTTCCTAAATCTTTTTTTAATATTTCTTTCTTTTATTCTTTTTCTTCAAAGCTTTTCTTAAAAGCTATTCTTGCAGCTTCTCTATCTTTTATTTCTTCTTCTAACCTTCTTTGTAATTCCCTTAACATCCATCTTATTAGCTCTGCATCGGATGTTATTCCTGAATAATCTCTTAACCAATCTATTCTTTCTATTACATCCTCATTATAAATATCTACATGCAGAGTTTTTAGTTTCTCTTTTTTTACTGTCATATTACATCAGAAATGTTCTTTTTTGGATTAAAACTTTATCTATGATTACTATACAGTGCCACGTATTTTATTTGGTTAGCATATTTTTCCATACATAGCCAAATATTTATATACCTATTTTACCATAGTTTACCATAGATTGCCAAAAAATGCCAAGGGCAGTCTTTAAACCGAAAAATAAGCAAAAGTGATGGAAAAATGGCGATCGAAATTGATGTTCAACTTGGAAAACAAGGAAGAGTTGTTATTCCTTCAAATGTCAGAAGAAAGTATGATATTAAAGACGGAGATTGGATAAGACTCGTTCTTATTTTTGAAAGTGACAGAGTGAGCAAAGAAGCCATCATCAAACAAGCAATGGAGTGTTAATCGTGGAAAGCATAGAAGCTATTAAAAAACAGTACATCGAAGAAAAAGAACCTGAAAATCTAAATCCTTTTGAGATTGCTCAATCTCAATTTCTAGGTGCTGCAAAAAGATTACAACTAGAGCCGTGGTTGATTGAGTTTTTAATTAATCCCCAGAGATGTTTCACTTTTAAATTCCCTGTTAAATTAGATGATGGAACAATTAAGACATTTACAGGTTATAGAGTTCAACATAATAATGCTCGAGGTCCATATAAAGGTGGTTTGCGTTATAGCATGCAAGTGAATCTCGATGAAGTCAAAGCTCTTGCTTCATGGATGACTTGGAAAACAGCAGTTGTCAATATTCCATTTGGTGGAGCAAAGGGCGGTGTTATGTGTGATCCAAGCAGTCTTTCTATTAATGAATTAGAGAGAATTACAAGACGATTTGCTTATGAGCTTGATGGAATTATCGGACCTGATACTGATATTCCAGCTCCTGATGTTAACACCAATGCACAAGTAATGGCTTGGATTGTAGACACTTGTAGTATGGAGCACAAATGTAATACTTTGGGTGTTGTTACTGGTAAACCAATTTATCTTGGTGGATCTGAAGGAAGAGCCGAAGCAACAGGACGTGGAGTTATGATAACAGCAATGGAAGCAATAAAAGAGCTTAATTTAAATCCTAAGGATCTAACTGTGGTTGTTCAAGGTTATGGAAACGTTGGAAGTCATGCAGCTCGCCTTCTAAATGAAAAAGGACTAAAAATCATTGGAATTAGTGATATCTCCTCAGCTCTTTATGATCCTGAAGGTCTTGATTTAGAAGATATTGATTCTTATTTGGAATCGAATAAATTATTACAAAATTACCCGAATGCAAAACATATCCCACGTGATTTAATTCTTGAAATGCAATGCGATGTTTTGGTTCCAGCAGCCTTGGAAAATCAAATAACCATTGAAAATGCTGATAATATACATGCAAAAATAATTGTTGAAGGTGCAAATGGTCCAACAACTCCTACTGCTGATGATATTCTTAATAAAAAAGGTGTTCTAATTATTCCTGATATTCTAGCAAATGCTGGTGGAGTAGTTGTCAGTTATTTTGAATGGCTTCAAAACATACAACGAGAAAAATGGTCTTATGAAGAAGTTATAGCTAAATTAGAAAAAATCATGATTCCGGCTTATCATATCGTCTCTCAATTTGCCTTGAAAAAGAAGATCGATTTGCGAACTGCTGCTTATATGATTGCTATTGAAAGAGTAGCTCAAGCAGTACAAACTAGAGGAATTTATCCTTAATTTTGGAGGAAAGAAAAATGGCTAATGAATTAAAAGAAGATAAATTAATAGATAAAAAAAGTATCAAACCTGTCAATCATCATTCGTTAAAACAAATCTTTGATGGTTTACATGATAATATGACCTACATAAATTATGCTCTTAAACAAATCTTGATTGACGAAGAAATCTCCGAAGTAGATAAAGATCAGATTTGTGATTCTGTAAATAAAATGCGACATTTGTTAATTGAACTTGAATGTGATTTTAGCTTTTAATAAGCTATTTCACTTTCAAGTTTCAATTCTTTATTTTATAATTATGTATTTCTTTATTGCTTTTCATTTAATTTAAAGTATAATGATGTGGTTAATTCTTCAAGTAATTGAAATGCTCTTTCAATACCTTCATTAGTAAGAGCATTTGTTTCTATATAGGGAACATCTTCACCTAATTCTTCTGATAATTTCTTTGCTAAAGTTTCTCCTTCTTCTGAAGTTACACAATCTAATTCTTCATTTTCCCGTAAATCAAATTTGTTTCCTACAAGAACAAATGCAATATTCTTTCCTTCAATTTGAATAATATCTGAAAACCAATTGAATATATTTTCAAAGGTTTCTTTGCGTGAAATGTCAAAAATAAGGATTGCTCCTGTCATTCCCCTAAAGAATAATTGTTTGTTAAAATAAAAACGGTCTTTTGCAGCTATGTCCCAAACTTGTATAACAAAATTCTCATTATTTACTTCAAAGTGTTTTGAGCCAAAATCTGCACCAATTATCTCTTGATATTCATAAGAGAATCCTTTTTCACAGTAATTTTTCCTTAGACTAGTTTTTCCAACAGCTTCATCGCCTGCAATTACTACTTTGAGGAGTGCTCTAGTCATTTTTTTTACGATTACATCCCCTGTTTCTTCGGATTCTATTATTGGTGGTTTTAATTCAGTTATAATCTCGTTTTTTTTTTCTTCTTCAGATTCCTCTTCAACCATTGGAGCTTGAATTTCTGTTGTTTCCTGTTCTTCATCTTCCCATTGAATTTCAATACCTGTTTTAGCTACTTCTTCTGCTGTTTCTTCTTCCATTGTTTCACCAGTAACATCTTCAACAATATCTTCTATCGTTTCCTCGATAATTTCTTCAACAACCTCTTCAACAATTTCTTCTTCTGTTGGAGCTACAGGTAAATCTTCTTTTACTTCTTCTAAAACTTCATCAATTTCTTCAGTAATATCTCTTTCTTCTTCTTCCTCTTCATAATAATCGTAGGCAGATTCTTCTTCGTCTTCTTCTTCAGCTTCCAAAACTTCTTCAGTTATATCTTCAGCAATATCATCAATAATTTCTTCATCAATTGTTCCACCAACAGCTTCTTCTAGAACATCTTCTAAAACCTCTTCAGCAATTTCTTCAATTGCTTCTTCGATTATTTCATCTTCTGTTGTTTCTTCTGTGATATCTTCAGCAACATCTTCTACGATTTCAGTTATATCCTCGCCAATTATTTCATCTTCGAGTTCTGCTTCTAAACTTTCTTCAATTTCTGATGTTATAACAACTGGTTCTGAAATTTCTTCAATCTCTTCCTCTAAAGGTTCTTGCTCAATTATTTCATCTACCTTTTTCTCAAGTTCAACAATCTCATCGGCTAAAGCTTCAGTTGGTTCTTCTTCAACAGCTTCCTTAATGATTTCCTCATAAACTGATTCTTCTTCCAAAGGTTTTTCTTCAACAACCTCAGCTATTGGTGTTATTTCAGGTTCAACATCTGGAGCATCCTCTAAAATACTTATAACCTCAAAAAATACATGTTTCTTAGGTCTATTTATTGGTAAATTCATTGCTTCTTTTAAAGCAGGAATGCTTGATTTTGCTTTTGATCCTATCCGGCTAAGAGCTTTTGCTACTTCTACTCGTACCATCCAATTTTCATCATTTAGTGCTTTTGTTAAAGCAGGTACTGTTTTTTCACGATATTCTTTCATGTAACTTAGCTTTTCTGCTGCATCACAACGAATATCAATATTATCACTCTCTTTTAATTGTTTAAGAAGAATATCAATTTGTTTTTCATCTTTATTCCACATACTTAGGTTCCCTCAGTAGTAGTACTTGTTTTTCCGATTAGAAATTAAAAAAGAATTCTATTGAGGACTTTTTTTATATTTTTTTAGTTTTTAAAGATTAAATAGGATATCTCGTATCCAAAGTAGAATAGCTATCATTAAACCTGTCTGAGTTATGCCAATTAAAATTATAATGATTAAAAGAGTGCGTATATTTTGACTGAAATTTCTATATCTTTTCCTGAAATCATCAAATTGATATTCGATTGATTTTTCACCATACATGCTTAGAATCTCTTCTTCCTCTTCAATTTCTCGAAGTTCTTTTTCCATGTCAGATTCATCCATACGATAACTCTCCAACGATAAAGAATAAATTGGCGGGCGTGGCGCGATTTGAACACGCGGCCACCTAGTTAAAAGCCAGGTGCTCTACCTAGCTGAGCTACACGCCCTTCAACATAATTTTTTCTTTCACTGTTTCTTTTTAAATTTGTTGTTTTGTTTATTTATCTAATTTCTCCTTTATTATTTTATCAAGTTTTACTTTCAGCTATCTCCCTCTGACACAAGTCTTTCATTAAATATTCTTCTAATCTAATGTTTCTTACTAGTCATTATTTATCTAAATGGAAGTTTAATTTTATGTCTACTGAAATGCAACGTGCTGCTGATGAAGAGCTTAAAATACTTCGCTTTTGTCATGTTTGTGGACAGTTAGTTAAATTGAAAGTATATTCTTACCAGTTTCCAAGAATCTATTTCAGCTGTCCTAATTGTGGTGAAATTATCCTTTTTAAAGAACGTAAAATTGCTCCTAGAGATCAACATTGGATTTAACTTTACCGTTCTTTTAACTTATTCCATACTTCAAAAATGTGGGAAATTTTGGATGTTTTTTGCCTCTTTGTAATAACTTTAATTATAGTTTTATATTATCTTTGAATGTACATAGGAAATGGAAATCTGAGTGGTAGCCTCTATGTCTAAAGTAGAATTATTTGATGTACTTAAAGAACAGCTTTTTGATCGTTTAATTAATTTTGATTCTATTCGAAAGGAGACTTTTTCCTCTGCTAGTACTAGAATAGAAGACATTTGTAATACCTGGCCAGAATTCGCTCAAACCAGCGCTTTAGCTCTTAATCAAATTGCTACTGCTTCTCGTTTAGAGCGCTGTGAATATCAAGAAACGCTTAGTGAGAATATTAAAGCGTTAAAAAATAATCCTAAAGCTTTTGAAGTTGTTTCAAAATCACGTGATCAATCTATTGTTTTGGAATTTTTTGCTCGAGTATTATCTCTTCTTTATTATGAAACTATTATGGAAGGAGTTTTTGAAAAGAAAAGGAATGTATCTGTTATTGAAGACTATGCCAAACAATTACACGAGCTTTCTGAGATTATTCTCTTTACTTTAGGTAAAGAATTATTGATTGATGAAGAATACCTGAAAATGATGATTTCTATAGGTAAAATGAATTTTGAATCCAATCTTTATGAAAATCTTGAATCTATTGATAAAAGTAAAAAAAGTAAGCAAAAGGATGCTTTGTTAGAGCGCCGTATTAAAAACCTTCGTTATAAAGGAACTCTCTATAAGGATTATTATTCCCGCATTTTAGAAATTGCTAGAGAAGATTTCTGGTGGGATGATCAACTATTAAGGTATTTCATTTTCACCAAAGCAGATAAGCTTTTTACTGAGGCTCGTGATATTCTTCAGAAAAATCCTCTTGATCC
>JAEOUJ010000234.1 GCA_016839405.1 Candidatus Gerdarchaeota archaeon
ACAATTTGGAATTACACTGCAAATAATTGTAATGAATGGGGAGATTTATGGAATTTAGAGGATTTATCGATTTTTAGTAGAGATCAGCAATCAAATCCTAAAGACATAAATAGCGGTGGAAGAGCAATTGAAGGATTTTGTAGACCTTATGTAAGGCATCTCTCAGGTGAAATAGAAGCTATTTCTTTCAATAGAGAAAAAGGTATTTTTGTTTTAGAGTATTTAAATGATAATAAAATAAAAGAACCAACTATAATTTTTGTACCAAAAATTCAGTACCCAAATGATTATACAGTAAGTTTGAAAAATGGCAGATATGAAAAATTACCCGATGAACAAATTCTCCTAGTTTATTCTGATATAAAAGAGCACAATATAGTTGAATTAAAAAGAATGTAAGTGATATCATATGAAGCAATTTTATGTAGGTGTTGGAGCTGCCATTGAAAAAAACAATAAATTCCTTGTTCTACTTCGCTCACCAGAAAAGGATGTTGGGGCAAATATGTGGGAAATTGTTACAGGACGTTTAGAAATTGATGAGAATCCTATAACTGGATTACTAAGAGAAGTTAAAGAGGAAGTTGATCTTGAAGTTGAAGTTATAATGCAAATTGATACAGGATTCTTTTATCGTGGAAGCAAAGATTATCCGATGATTTTCATTGTTTATTGGTGCAGATATTTGAGTGGAGAAGTAAAAATTTCATGGGAACATAGTGAGTATAAATGGCTTACGCTTGAAGAAGCTATTAATGATCCAAAAATGGAGTTTTATACAAGTCGATTTAAAATTATAAAGAAACTAAAGGAATTTATTCCAGTTGATTTTAGCTTATGAATTATATTACTATACAGTGGGAGGATGCTTTTGTAATTCTTGCTCTTTCATCATAATCTTTAGTTTTTCTTTTGTAAATTTTACCTTAACATTACCATCAGGCATTAATTCAGCATCACGTGTTCTAACTTTTACTAAATCTCTTGGACCTATTTTAATTCGCTTAGTTAATTCGACCTCTAGGAAATCAGCAGAAATAAGTTTGTATTTTTCTCTTATTACATCATGAATAATACCTATCTTATTACCATCAATATCAAAGACATCTTTCTTTTTTAGCATATCTGGTGTAATTTTACTCAAAGCAGTAATCTCCTATAGATTAATTGTAAAATTTAATCACTTTTGTCTCTAAATGTCTTATTATAATCTTTTTTGATTAATAAAAAAATATGTAATAGTGCAAATTCAATGTTACAAGCCTATAGCTAACGCTAAAGCAAGAATTAATGTTGATAAAACCAGATTAGATAATGATGCAACAATTGGTACAGCTATATTATCAGGATCTAATCCTCTCTTGAATGTAAAAACAATTAATAGAAACGCTAATGATTGAACTATCAGAAAACCAATTATATTAATTACAATCGCTAATCCAAGTACTATACCGATATTTTGATAATCACTAACAATTATTGATCCAAAAATACCATAGAAAAGATGTAAAATAAATCCAGCTAAAAACACACCAATCAAATTAGTCCATAAATCCTTATCTTTTATTGCTTTAATTTTTGGTTCCAAAGAACCTAAAGCTAAATTAGTAGATGTTGTATTTGCAACAATAGTAACTTCATCACCTAACGTATCTATAAGTGCTGGATAAATTAGGAATAATCCTCTTAGATTTATTAAAGCTTTATCAGCTTTACTTAAGATTCCTCCAGTTAAAGAGTTAATTGTGAGAGTAATTGATTGAACAGGAATAGCTTCTTTCAAGATTTTTCTATAATTTTTATTAGAAAGATTTCGACCAAATAGATATACCATAAATACCAGATAAAGAAAAACAGGTATTATTGCTATATATGTTCCTCTAGTAATTCTCGTCCATTCACTTGTTTCGGGATTATACCAATTTGCAGGCTTGATTATAGCAATAATTGCTGAATAAAGAACTGTTGTAAATATATTATTTATTGTAGACATTGTTGGATAAACAAAAACATCTGGATTGAGTTTTCTTTTAAACATAGTAAAAGCCATGAAACTAGCAATTTGAGATGAGATTAAGGATGCAATAGTAAGAGTTAGTATTGGAATAACCATAAATGGTAAAGGATTTAAAATTCTGCTTGAACCCAAAGCAATAAGATTGGTAATATAGGAAATTACACCTATCCAGAGTCCATTAAATGTCCCAAGTGTAAGAACAGCTGACATTAAAGTATAAAATTGAGGAGTATTTTTGAGATATTGAGGTTTTATTGAACCAATGTGTAGACCTGTACCTAAACGGCTTATTAATACGCCAATACCACCATCTGTTGATAGTAAAGGGGGATAGAGAAGGATAATAAAAGTACCAGCATATGAATAAGTTTCTGCATAGTTAAGAAAGGTAAAATTACCAATACTTCCAGCACCTAAACCAAAAACATCAAAAAGGAGAGCAAATAATGATTGAACAGCTATAAGGAGAATAATTCTTAAAACAGTTGGTTTTTTGAACCATTCTCTTATTTTTGCTGATTTCAAGTAAATTCACTCTCATCTAGCTTATTTTAGCTGGATTTTCATGCACTGGAAGAAAAGCTCCCTTTCCTAAGGGAAAACATTTTCCATTTTTCTGCTTGTATTAATGGATTTTTATGCTTTTCTACTCAGAATTTTTGGATTCTTTTTACTTGATGCATATTTTCTAGAGTAAATTACACTCTAATTGAATCTATTTCTAAGTAGAAGCTAGCATTCATGGAGTATTATGTCAAAGTGCTATTTGAATCTTTCAAAATATTTGATGAAAATTTAGTTAAAGATTCATTGAATAAAAGAAGTAATTACTGTAGTTAATACTTCTGTGCTAGATTCATGCCCAGCTACACCAGGCAATATTAAGAATGAAAAAATGATGATAAACCCAGCACAAGCTAAATCTGCTAAACAAGCAGTTAACGGTATAGCAAAATTATCAGGATCTATTTCACGTTTAAAAGCAACTATTGATAGAACAAAAATTAGTGATCCTACTATTAGGTAGGCTAGGATATTTGCCATAACTGTTACTATTATAACAAGAACAACATACCATTTAGTTGTAATTACACCCCATTTAATAAAAGTTCCAATGGTAGCCAGTAAAATTGTTACAACTATTCCGCCAGTTCCAATACCTAGGAATTTTACAAAAACACTTGGTTTTCTTATAGATTTAATTTCTGCTTCAACATAACCAGCTGAAAAATCAGTTATCAGCAGATTAGCAGTAATAGCATTTTGATCTACTACTGTACCAATTAATGCTGGAAAAGCAACTAACAATTGAGGATATTTTTCTAAAGCAACCTCTCCTTGAGTAAGTGTTACGCCTGTAACAGTTCCTATTAATGCACTAGCAAAAACTGCAAAAAGTGCCTCCCTCATCATTTTTCTATATTCATGTTCTTTTCTATTTTTTAGAATAATATAAAAAATCCCTACAAGAGCTACAATAGCAGGTATAATTGCAACATAAGATCTAATCATCTCTGAACCTTGTGCAATACCATAGTAGATTTTTTCCCCTATTTCAACTGTATTTTCTGTACTCCATGGTTTCAGAACTTTCAATGTACCTGCATAAATTAGAGTTATAAGTATATTATTGGTTGTTGACATTACAGGTATAACATAAACATCAGGATTCAAACCTCTTTTATAAACAAAAAAAGAAACAGCACTTGTAATTTGTGTTGAGATTAATGCTGCAATTGCCATTACAATGATTGGTATTACAAAAAACAATGTTGGATTAAGGATTTTCAAATCATCTGGAAATGTGAGTAAATTCATTATATAAGTAATTAATCCTACAAGAAATGCATCTAACATTGCTATTGTTAATGTTGATGCAACCAGGCTTTTGTATATTGGTGTATTTTTACGAAAGGATGGTTTAACAGTACCTAAATGTAATCCAGTACCAAGTTTTCCCGCCAAAACAGCAATATCACCTCTTGCAGCTAAAAGCGGTCCATAAACAAGAAGAATCCATTTTATTTTTTGAACTTCCATTAGTGTACTTGCAATAGTACCTGAAATTATTCCTCCACCATCAAAGGAAAGAGCAATTACAGCCTGTAAGAATATACCAAAAAAGAGATTCACAGTTGTTTTCTTTCCCAAACTGGAGGTTGTTGACATTTAATTCACCATTTTAAAAGGCATATACAAATACATGTGAAAACCACGTGCCAATTATTCAAAGGTATTGACTTCTTTAGAAGCCAAATATTCGACTGCAAACTTAATTATTCATTTTTAGTTACTGTTTCTGCTGCTTCCTCAGCAGCTTTTTGTGCAACTTCTTTTACTTCTTTTTCTAGCACCTCCTTTGCTGCTTCTTCAGCAGCTTTTTTAGCAGCTTTAGATGCAACTTTCTTAGTTTCTTTTTCTACTACTTCTGTAGCAGCTTCTTCAG
>JAEOUJ010000235.1 GCA_016839405.1 Candidatus Gerdarchaeota archaeon
CGAATAAGAGCTCGAACTAACCAAACAGCGTAATTCTCTCCTTGCTTAATGATATTTCTCATGAACGCTTTAGCAAAATTACCTAAAGGGCTTTGTGAAACATCAAATCGTTCCAGCACATATGGGATTAAAAAATCCTCTAATTCTTTAATTAATTTTTCACTCATAATGTATGTTATTAAAGATTAATTATTTAAATAAATTATTTAATTTAAATCATTATTTAGGAAATATGGATTTATTTCTGTTTGTGATATTATGGAAATCAATGAGAAAAATGTAGATTGGTTACTTAAAAATGATCCATGGGTTGAATATAATACACGAATAAATCTATTAAATCAATCACAGAGCGATGTAGCTACAATTAATGCAAAGGAAAAATTAGTAAAACATCCTTTTGTGCAAATGATTCTTAAAGAGTTATGTGATTGGCCAGGATATCCTTTGAAAAGACATAATGATGTAAAACATCTAACCCACAAATTATCCTTTTTAACAGATTTAGGATTGACTATAAATGATAATGAAATTTTAACTGAAACGGTAGATAAAATATTCAATAATCAATCAGAAGAGGGAGCTTTTCAGATTATAGCAAATATTCCTGTTCATTTTGGTGGTTCAGGTAATGATGAGATAGCTTGGATGCTTTGTGATGCTCCAACTGTATTATATTCTGTAATTAAACTTGGAATTTATGACGATATTAGAGTTAACAAGGCAATCAAACATATTATTGATTTAATCCATGAAAATGGTTGGCCATGTGCAACTTCTCCAAAATTTGGTAAATTTAAAGGCCCTGGAAGAAAAGATGATCCATGTCCATATGCTAATTTAATATCACTTAAAGTGTTGGCAAATCATCCAAAATGGATAGATCATAAAGCAAGTAAAATTGGTGCAGAAAATCTTCTTTCACTTTGGGAACAAAAAAATGAAAGAAAGCCATATTTATTTGGTATGGGCACCGATTTCAAAAAGTTGAAAGCGCCATTACATTGGTATGATATTCTTCATGTTACTGATGTTTTGACAAGGTTCAAATGGTTAAGAAAAGATGAAAGATTACTAGAAATGATTAATATAATCCTATCAAAAGTAGATGAAAATGGAAGATATACAGCTGAATCTGTATGGAGAGCATATAAAGACTGGGATTTTGGTCAGAAAAAAGAGCCTTCAGCTTGGATAACCTATTTAGTTTGTAGTATTTTAAAAAGAATGGAGTGATATTTAGCTTGGCATTTTATCCATTGGTATATTAAATCTAAAAGCAATTTTTTCTAAAGCTACTTTAGTAAAATTGTCAATTGTTGCCTCGGCTTCAAATCCGCCGAAATTTAAATGGTTGCCTTTATCAAAAGCACACAAGAAAAATTGATTGCCACCTAAATCTAAAAATAAATTATTTTCTTCTAAAGATAAATAATAAGATGGTTCTAAAGAATCACCTTCATAAAGCATTAAAATAAATTTGTATTTTATTGTTCCTGCACTTTGTATATCACCAATAATAGTTGCAGAGTAGTTTTCAATTGTTAATTGTTTTTTTAATGATGCAGCAACTATAGAAGGTATGTAGGTTTGATTGCCAGTAAATTGATAGATTTTTTTCAAGAAAATTGTACTAAATGGATTATTTTCAAAAGCTTCTTGGTAAATCTTTTCTGCTTCCTTATTTCTTTCAATCCTTTCTAAAAGTAATCCTAGATTATAGTAGGCTTTTATATAAGTAGGATCCCTTACAACTGCTTCTCTATATGCATCAATTGCTTCATCAACTTTATTTTGAGCATCTAACACATTACCAAGATTTAACCAGGCTGATAAATCAGTTGGCTTTATCTCGAGAAGCGTTCTATAAGTCTCCTCTGCTTTTGAAAAATCTTGTTTACCACTATACATTAAGGCTAAATTATACCAAACATTTGTATTCTCTGGTTCAATTGCTAAAAATTCCTTATAATGAATTATTGCTTGCTCTAAATCATTAATATTACTAAAAGACAAAGCTATATGAAATAAAATCCAAGTATCATGTGGTGCTATTTCTAAAGCTCGATTAAAATATTTAATTGCCTCATTGAAATCCTCTTGATCATAGAGAATTTTTCCTAAATTTGCTAAAGCTTCTAAATTAGTTGAGTCAGTCTTTAAAACATCAAGCCATTTTTGTTTTTCCAAGTTTATATTAGACTCTTTCATTGAAACCACAGAACCTTATTTAATTCAAAACAAGTAAGATTAATAAAATATTTCAAACATCGAAATGCTATTTTAAATCAGATATTTATTAATTCAATTTACTTATTAATTGAATTGTTCATAAAAAAAGTGAAAAAAGTATTAAATTACAGAAAAATATCATTCTAATAAGAGGTAAACAGAAGTGACTGATGAAAAACCTGGTATATGGATAACAAGTGCTATATTATCTCAATTTTCAAGTACTTGGAAAATGCTTAGAGAAGCTATTGATAATTGCCCAGATGAATATTGGTATGGAACTGACAAGGATTGGAGTTATTCACGAACGGTTTATCATATAATAGAGACACAGGAATTTTACTTGAGAGAATCACCAGAAGGAATGGTTTGGGGAAAATTATTAGAAGAAATTAGTAAATCAGATTCAGAAACAGATACTATTTATCCCTCAAAGGATATTCTATTAGATTATCTAGAAAAAATAGAAAAAAGCATTACAGAATATTTGAAGGATATAAAATTTGAAAACCTAATAATAAAAGATGGCTTCAAATGGTTTAGCTCTGTAATTGAGAAATTGCTTTATCTTTTAAGACATAATGCTCATCATTTAGGTGAATTAGGACGCATGCTAAGAGAATGGGAATGCAAACGAATGAAATGGCAATGATGGGATTTATTATGAAATATTAGTGATTAAATTGACTGATAATTTATACTTAAAAAATCAAGAAGAAAAGGAATTTACTTTTATTAAACAAGTACTTGGTGCAATTCGTATTATGCATATTTTACCTGTTTTTGCAGTTACCACAATTATTGGCGTGTTAACCTATTTTAGTCTTGGAGGTTTTAATCCAAAAGGTGCATTTATTTTAATGGTATTAACTGTTTTTTTCCAAGAAGCTTTTGTTGGCGGTCAAAATGATTATCTTGACCATGAAATGGATAAATTATATGGGAAAAATAAAGCAATACCAAAAGGATTAATTGATAGGGATGCTGCGTTCTGGGTAATTGTAGCCAATTATTTTATCTTTACAGGGCTATCAATTGGTCTTGGTTACTATGTTGATATCGGTTATTGGGTTGTTTTATATATACAAGCTGTAAATTTTATTTGTATGATTTATAATTTCATAGCTAAAGATACCCCATTTAGTCTAATTCCATTTTTAATTGGTTTTCCTGCTGTGCCAATTTTAGTATGGTTGTGTTTTGGGGGATTTAATTTGATTCATCTTTGGTATATACCTATGATGCTCTTCATTAGTATATCAGGACACATTGCCAATGAACTACCAGATTATGAGAAGGATAAGGAAAACAATAATAACAATTTTGTTGTAC
>JAEOUJ010000236.1 GCA_016839405.1 Candidatus Gerdarchaeota archaeon
CCTATTTGTGAGTAATCAATTTTACCCATTTCTTTTATTGCTAAATCATATTCATAGTTTTCAGACATAAACAAATTCAATAATGTAATTTTATTTGAACCTCTTGATATAACGGTAAGAAGTGCTTGATTCATTGTAGGCCAATCATTTACAAAAGCAACTTGATACATATCAAAATTCAAAAAGGATTTTTCTAATTTATCTATTAAATTGCTAATTATTTTTCGATATGGATTACTAGCAGCATTTAATTTGATATCATCAATTGTCAATGATTGTTGTTCTTTGATTATTTTTCGGTATTTTCGTTTTATTTTGTAGAATTCAAAAGGTTGTAAGAATTTTGATTTTTGAGTTACTCCTATCTCAGCATTTCTGTAGTAACGTCTAATTAATGGTAATGGATTGTAATCCTCTGATTCCCCTTTTGCTATAACAATTACAGCACCAAGTTCTTCATCAGTATCTATAGGTAAGTTTTCAGGCAAAGGTGAATCAAACTTTAATCGCATAATTCCACGAGTTGCCCACATATAACCAAATAAAATTGCTAATATGAATAAACCTACATTCCATAGAATTTGCCATGGTGTTAACCAGAACCAGACATTTACTAAAATAGCTAAACCAATTACAAAAACTGCCATAAAAATTGTATTTGTTTGTTTTGATCTTATATTTGTAGTTAAGAAATAAACTGTAATTGATCCTAAAGTATAACCTGCAAAACCACATACCAATAATGTACCAAGTATTGATAACATGGTATTAAAATTCCATTGAATGCCTGGAATAATTACTTGACCTTCAAAATATGCATCTTGATATAGAACGTTTTTGTTGTTTTCTACTGTAGCATACTCAGCTGTTGCATTTACAGATTCTGGATTAAATAATACATCAGCATCATTATTGAAAACATCACAATTCCAAACCAATTGGGTATCTTCAGTTTTTGTACTGTTTAAAATAGGAGTAGGTTGAATAGGCAATGCAGCACCATTTGCATCTACTATTGTGTGAGTTATTATATCAGCAAAATTTTGGCCATTCAAACCACCAACTTTTATTTCTGTTTTATTTTGATAATTATTAATGCTATTCCAAATGATTGTAACTGTATAAAGATGATATTTATCTATTAAATTAGGTATTGATTGAAAATTAAGTCTTAATTTAAGAGCTACTAAATCTAGGCTTACAATATCAATTTCATTTTGAGAATTTGAAATGCTTTTCAATTTTCCTTCTTCATATCTTAAAACATCATTAGTACCATCTTGAAAATAATTATACCCCTGTATAAAATTGATTTGAGTTAAGAGTAAAGTGATGGTTATTAGTGATCCTATCACAAGAGCTTTTCTATATTGCAAAATTAAAACCTCAGCTATTTTATGCTTAATCTTGTCGAAACCATTTTTTTCAAAATATTAACGTTTTGACTCACTTGATAATATAAATAAAATGTAGAATTAATCGATTTTTAATGTTACCTCTTCACCACGACCAACTGGTACTAATACACTTTGTGTTTTAGGATTAGACCGAACATGATTCAAATATTCTTTTAATTCCTCTGCATGGGAAATAACATTATCAGCAACAATTAAACCATTGATTTTCACTTTTGGAAAAATTAAATCAAAATAATCAATATAATCTTCTTTTTCAGCATCCAAAAAAACGAAATCAAATTCTTTATCAAGCATTTTTATTGTTTCTTTTGCATTTCCTTCTATAATTAAAACAACATCAGTTAATCCAGCTCTCTTTATATTCTCTCTAGCAAGAGCTATTTTTCTAGGATCCAATTCTAGAGTTATGATTTGACCTTTATTTTCCTTTGCAGCTAAACCTAACCAAATAGTCGAATAACCATTTGATGTGCCAATTTCCAGAACATTCCTAGCTTGTGTTGCTTTAACCATGATATTCAAAAATAAACCTACATCAGGAGTGATATTTCTCATTCTTACTTTTTGGGGCAACCCTTTAGCTCGTTCATCAGCATCTATTTGTTCAAGTTCTTTTAATAATTTAATTACTTCTTCTTTCAAAATTTTCACCAAGATTAGCGAGGTAAAATCATTCCTTAAAATTATTTGTGATAATGTTGTTTTCTAAAGCATTTTCCTTTGAAATTGTTAATTTGGTTACTTTTTCACCATGTTTTTCTAATTGTTCTAAATAATTAATTAGTTTGCTAAGAACTAATTCTCTAGAAAATTTTTTAATTAATTTAATTGCTTTTGCTTCATTTTCTCCTATACAATCAATTCTAATTCTGTCATTTTCTCTTTCAACTAGGTAATTAAAATTAAATTCCTTTTTAAATCTTGTATCTTTTAGCCAGATAGAGATTAATTCAGATTTTGATGGTAATTTTTTATTTTGTAAAATATCTTCATCAATATTATTCTCATTTGGGGATTTCATTTGCCATATATTATTATGAGTTATTGTAAATGGAAATCCAGAATTTTCATCTAATTTTACCTTATCATACCAAAAAATTTCAGTATGAACTGCAATTGGTTTATTTACAGCATAAGAGACTGACAAAAGACCAAAATAATTTAAATTCTTTTCCAAATCAATTTCAGAATTGAAACTCATTTTTTTATCATATGTACTACATTGCCAAAAATGATCCTCTAATATAAAAGCAACAGAAGTACCTTTAGCTCCTTTTATTTTATTTTCATCAAGTTTCTGAGTTTCAGATAAATCAAGTAATTTAATGATTTTTCTTTTATAAAAAATACTTGTAATTTTATTCCAAATTTCACTCCAATCAATGAATAAAATAATACCAATTAAAATTATTGAAATAAACCAAACAAGAGCTGATTGCCATATTTTTGGATCAGGAACACTTATTTCACCATTTTCACTTGAGAGACCAAATAACCATAATAGTTTCTCACCAAAAGAAGTTTCAACAAATAATTTTGTAAATAGACCTGTAAAAGTTGTTAAGATAATTTTGCCAAGAAAACACCAGATTAGTGTTTTCCATAAAGAATAACCTAACAATCCAATAAAAATAAGAACAGCATCATCTGGTAATGGAGTTGCAGCAAAAATAAAGATGATTAGAGGAGCAAGTCCTTTTTCAATCCATTTTTTAGCCTGATTAACTTGTTTTTCCATGCCTTCTTCTATTACTTGTTTAGATGCTTTACCAAATAACCAAGCTGAAGTTTCACCAATAGCTGCTCCAGCACCAGCAAATAAACCCATTATTATTATATGATAAAATTTCACATAATCTCTTGTTGCAATTGCTACCAAAGCAAATGTATATGGAACTGGAAAAATTACTGTAAAATTACCAAATATTGAGATTATAAAAACACCAATAAAAATACCCATTAAACCAATTTTATCTTCAAACCAATCAATAATTCGACTTAAAATATCTCCAAGATTAGTGCCAAAAATAGCTAAAATAATGATTATTACAATAAATAAGAAAATAAAAATTAAAGAACCAATTCTAGCTTTGTCTTTTGTTGCCCATTCCCAAATTTTTCTAAAAAAACCAATTTTTTTTGTTTGATTTTCTACAGGTATTTCTAGAGTTTTTTCCTTAGAAGAATAATCATCTTTTGGTTTTATATGAGAAATTTCAGGCATTTTATTATCTCTAATAGTTTAATTTGCTTTTTAATGCTATTTATATTATTTTCTTGTTAAACTATTAAAATAAGTATTTGCATTTAGAGATTCCTTTAATTTCCTACAATATTTTTTTCATAGATTTTGGTTGACTAGTATCTTGACACTAATGATACATTAATAAAGAAATATTTTCTTGTTAAATGATAAGAAAAGGAGGATATTAAATTCGATGTCCAAAAACTCTAACTCTGTTGAAATATCTATTAGTGAAAATTTCGCTGATTTGATAACAAGAGTTGATAAAATCCCTTTAGAAAAAAAGGTAGAGATAGCAGATAATCTTAATTGTTCTCAATCATTTGCTAGCATAATCTATTTACTTCATTCTGATTTAAATATTGATAGTTCATTAGTTTTGGATGATTTAAGGCTAGAAATAAATCGTTTAAAAGAAATAAAAAAAGAATTGCCTGAAATAGAAACATATCTTTACAAATTTGCAGTTGAAGAAGGAAAATGGATTGCTTTTCTTAGGGGTTCAATGGGAAATAATTTAGCATCTGATATTAAGAATATCGAAATCCTATTTAATAAACTCGGGAAATCAAAAGGCTCAGATCTAATTACTCTAGCAACGCAATTAATGATGGAACGACAATTTATTGCAGCTAATAAAATTATTCCAGTAATTGAAAAATGGTGTTCTGAACATACAGATGCAACTGATTTTGATGCAACAGTTAGAATTATTGCAAGCATAATTGGTGAGAAAGTCACCAAAGATATTGGTAAACAAATGGATAAAGCTAGAGAAGAACTTGTTAAACAAATTGATGTTCTTGGGGATATACTTTCTAACGCTGAAGAATCTAATTGGATCATTAGAGCTTTAATTGAAGCTGAAATACTATATGAAGATCTAGGGCAACCATTAGAAGAAATAACATCGAAAGGATTAGCTGATATAGTCATTTGGTTGTTAGCTCAATCTTATGAGAAGAAAATTGGAGATTTTACATCTAAAGAGGAGATTGGTAGATTAATAATGCGATTCCAACTAGAATCAGCTTTAGGATTATCAACAGCATCTCCACAAATGAAATTGGAATACAATCTATTATCCTTAACGTATAAAGACGATTTAGCAAAGAAAAAATTAGCTGAAAAAATCATTTTTGAAACTTGGAAAGAATCTCGTATATCAGAGCAACCAATAAATGTTGGACGAGAAATATTAGCTATGTTAATGGATTATAGCAATCTTTCAAGTGAATTTCTCAGTAAATTACCAAGACATTTTGAATATGTTTCTACCCATTATCAACGAGATAAAATGAGATTGAATAGAGCATTGGATAGAATTAAACCTAAAGGAAATAAAGCCACTGAATTAGAAATGCAAGAAGCTGTTATTCTTGATTATTTAATCCAATTTGTAACAAATTATATTGTTGATAAATTAAAAGCACATCCAGATGACTTGAATTTCACAGAAGAGAAAACAGGATTAGATTTAAGCATAGCTGAAAAAGATATAATTGATATGTTAGATGCTTCACTAAGAAGAGGTATCAGAACACAAAATTTGAAGGATGCAAATAGAATTTTTGAAGCACAAGTTCAATCTTTATATCAAAGATTACTAAATGTTGTAGAGAACGAAATTACAGTGGGAGAGACTATGTTATATGGTCTTTTAAACTCACATAATTATAAAATTTCTAGAGAAAGTGCAAGAGAATTAGTATTAAATCATTTTAAACGAATGATGGTTTCACTTGATACATCTGGTAAGAAACGTATAGATTCTGCTGTTCAAATGGCAGTTGGTATAGAAATTGAGGAAAAAATTTTCAAAAGAGACATTAGATAATTTAGTGAATTTTAATATTATTTTGCTAAGAAATCATTAATTCGTTTTATTCCTTCCAAAATATCTGTTAAATCACTTGCTAAAGATAAACGAATATAGTTCTCTTCAACACCAAAGACTTTACCTGCGGTTATTGTTACTCCTGTTTCCTCTAATAATTTAATAGCTAGCTCATCTGAAGGATAATTACCTTCATATTTCATAAAAAGATAGAAAGCCCCTTCTGGTTTTTTACAGGTTAAGAAATCACATTGTTCTATTAATTCAATTGCTTTTTCTCTTCGTTTCTTATATTCATTAACCATCATTTTTGTTGGTTCTTCTAAATCCAAAGCTTTTACTGCTGCATACTGTGTTGGAGTATTAACACAAGTACTAATATTTTGTTGAATTTTATTCATAGCATC
>JAEOUJ010000237.1 GCA_016839405.1 Candidatus Gerdarchaeota archaeon
CTATAGGTAAAGGCACTAATACTGTTATAGGCACTCCATTAGGTGCTCGATATGTTATTGATGCTTTTTATCATGATCCTAAAAAAATAAAACAACAAAATAAAGAATTTATTGATGATTTATTGGCACCATTTGCTGTTCAAAAAACATTTGATACAGATGTTGAAATAGAAATTGTTGGTAGAAGTAATAAAGAAAAACAATCTTTGCTTCTATTTTTAATTAATAGGGGACACAAAAAAGAAGGAATTTTCAAGATATTAATACCAGCAAAAACTCGATTGCCTAAGAATCAACAATTGAATATTGAATTACTTTACTCATATATGAAATCTGAAATTGATTGTACGGAAAAAACTTTGGAAGAATTAGTTGAATCAGGTTTATCATTTAATATTAGAAAAGATGATTGTGTAGTTTTTAGAATCTCACCTAAAAAATAAATTAGGAGATAAAAAATATTAAATTGAAGAAAGAGAATTAAATTATATCTTCTCTTCTTCTTGAATTAAATTTATTGCTTTATCTATAGTTAGATTATCTAAATCTTTAGCTATAGCATAATGCTTCTTACAAAACCATTCTGCGTAAGGAGGGTGTCCTACTCCCCCAATTCTTTTCATTCGACGTTCCCATACATAGTCAGAAAATCTTTTCTTAAAATAAACAAGTCCTCCCTCTTTTTCGTCAATATCCTTATCACAGATAACACAAACAGGAGGTTTCATGAGACATTCCTTATTTGATTATAATAAATAACACTCTTGTTTTTTCTTGATAATAAATAAATCTTTAGGGGAAAATAAGCAAAAATGATATTAATTCAAAAAAATATTAATTACATGATTTGAAAAAAAAATTAGTTGATTTATTTATTCAAAATTAACTGTGATTATTATGCCATCCGAAGAAAAATATTGTCCTTATTGTGGTTCTTTATGCAATTCCTCAGATGCTTTCTGTAATAATTGTGGTGCAAGTCTTGATCTATCAGTAAGTGAATCTGCAGTAAAAATTTCTCAACAAGAAATCAATCCATTTGTTTCCTATGAACAACCTAGTACAACAGCAATTGAAAAACCTGTTACAAAACAAAATACTCTTGCCATAATATCACTTATTTTAGGAATTACTTCGGTTGTTTTTATTTTTGTACCAATTAGATTTTTTTCTTTACAAATTATTGGGGGCTTCTTAGCAATAATATTAGGAGGAGTGGCATTAAGAGAAAGATACAAAATGAATATAGCAATTAGCGGAATTATCCTTGGAGTACTAGGTGTAGTTTTATGGTTTCTTGATTTATTCAATATTTTCAGTATCTGGGATTTTATATTTTGAATTATTTCCATCATTTTTGATCTTAATATGGACAGTCTGCTGTGTCAAAAGGACATTCTTTCTCTCTAAATAATTTTGTTAGAACATATGTATATGTCCATCTAATATGGTTTTCAACTTTAAACAATTCATCATAAAATTGCTCATCTGCATAACCAGGTTTTTTATCTAATCTGTTTATTGCAAATGGGAATATACCATCTGGATGTAAGTCTGTAAAAGAGATTTGATAATTTTTGAATGTCTTATCAAAGAATTCTGCAACATATTCTGTAATGTTTTCTAAAGTTTCTTCCTCACTAATTTTATATTGTTTAATTATTTCATCTGCCCATTTGCTGAATTGTTTCTTTTTTAATTCAGGTATTTTTGTAATTTCAATCATATAATACAACTCCTATCAGATTAAATCTAATTATTATGTTATTTTAATTGTAATTAACTTCTTTTCTTTGTTAAATTTAGTTGATAATTATTTAAAGTAAAGAAAATTATTCTACTTTTGCTAACTTTCTTCTTTTCAACAAATCAGCTAATAAATAACCCAGTATTGCACCTAGAACTCCTTGAATTATACTAAAGGGCATCAAAAACCAATTATCAAATAAATAATCTCTTATCCCTTCAGTTTCAGTAATAGGATTGTAGAAGAATCTTAATGGTATTAGGCTAATTAAGAGTAAAAATACTGAAAATATTAGCGATGAGATTATAATTACTAATAATTCTGATTCAAGTTTTTTAATTAAAAGCATAGATAAATCAGCAACTATTCCATAAAGAATGTAAATTACCCCCCATCCAACTGCTGCCCAAGGGGATTTTAATGCTCCTGATACATAATACTCTAACCACATCTCAATTGGGATACCTACTAATCCCATTAAACCAAAAGCATAGGTTCCTATCCAATTTACTTTTAATTTTGAATAAAAAAAATACAAAAATAATGCAAAGAAGAAAACAGAGAAGTAAATGTATGAATAACCCATTTTATTTTGAAATAATTCAACATCAAATATCCAGGAAAATAATCCATTTACTGCAGATATTGCTAAAAAGCATACTGTTGCCCAACCAACTATTTTCCAGTTCCATTTTTGAAACCAATTTGAATCCGATAATTGCTCACTCATAAAATCCCTATTTTTTTTGTATCGCTTTACATTAAATACCTATCGAATAAGATTTATGCTAGCAGTTTTAAATTGCTTAGCAAACGTTTAGTTGGCTGATAATCATGAAGAATGCTATAGAAATTCTCAAAAAGCACATGCTAATTGATGGCTATGAAATGGTTGTTGATTTGGAGAATAGTACTCCCTTTTACATTCATGATAAACTTACTGGTGATAAATATCTTGATTTATTCACTTTCTTTGCCTCAGCACCCCTAGGTTGTAATCATCCAAAAGTTAGAACAAAAGAATTCATGGCAAAACTTGCATCTGTTGCTGTGAATAAACCATCTAACTCAGACTGTTATACTGAAGAAATGGCTGAATTTGCAGATACTTTTAGTAGTTTGTGTATGAAAGATGATTTTAAATATCTCTTTCTAATTTCTGGTGGAGCATTAGCTGTTGAAAATGCTCTTAAAACTTCTTTTGACTGGAAAGTTCGAAAGAATTTTCTTAAAGATGATAAAATTATGCTAGGCGACCAAGTTATTCATTTTCAAAAAGCTTTTCATGGTCGAACAGGTTATACTCTCTCATTAACGAACACTCATGACCCTAGAAAAATCGCCTATTACCCAAAATTTAAATGGCCTCGTATTGTAGCGCCAATAATTAAATTCCCTCTCGAAAAGCACATAGAGGATGTAAAAGCATTAGAAGAACGAGCTCTTCATGATATAGATTTGGCTATAAAGCGAAATCCAGATGATATAGCTTCACTTATTATTGAACCGATTCAAGGTGAAGGAGGAGATAATCACTTTAGATTAGAATTCTTTCAAGAATTACGAAAAATTTGCAATCAAAATGATATTATGTTAATTTTTGATGAAGTGCAAACAGGAATTGGATTAACCGGTAAGATGTGGGCTTATCAGCATTTTATTAAACCAGACATTGTTTCCTTTGGAAAGAAAACACAAGTTTGCGGTATAATGGTCAGCGATCGTGTTGATGAAGTAGAAAACCATGTTTTTAAAGAATCAAGTAGAATTAACAGTACTTGGGGTGGTAATTTAGTAGATATGGTTCGCTCCACCAAATATCTACAGATTATTAAGGAAGATAACCTTGTTGATAATGCTCGAAAGATGGGCGAATATCTTCTAGGAAATCTAAGTGATGTATGTGAAGATTCGAAGGAAAAAATGTCCAATGCTAGAGGACGTGGTTTAATGTGTGCTTTTGATCTTCCATCAGAAGAACAAAGAAATAAAATGCGAAAACAATTATACAAAAATCACGTAATGATTTTAGCATCAGGCGAAAAGTCCATTCGCTTTAGACCACCATTAAATATTGATAAAGAACATATCGATAAAGCAATGTCTATACTAGCAAAATCTTGTAAAGAAATTTCTTAGAAGTTTCTATTTTTCTTTTTTCTTTCTCAAAATTTTAAGAACTATTTCTTGATTTAAAGGAGCTTTTTTAAACCCGAATCAATTAGTTAATAATAGTGAATGGTTGGCAATAAAATTGAACAAAAATAAACGTTTTTTGTTTGTATTATTAATTTGCTTATCAATAATTCCTCCCTTATTCAATGAATCTACTGGATACTATGTTTCAAATAAAGAGTTAACGCAACCTATGAAAGGAATCGAAGTGCTTATTCTAGTTGATAATGGGTATAGCCATGAAGAATATATACATACAAGGACTAATTTAGAATATTTTGGATGCAATATCACAATGACTGCAATGGTTGAAACGGTTATGCCTCAAGGTAGTCCACCAGTTAATGTTGATTTACTTGTTCCTGAGGTTGACATTAGTAATTATGATTGTCTATTTATACCAGGTGGTGGCTCTCCAGGCATTTTAGTTACTAAACCATTGGCAATTAATTTAGTTCAAGATGCTTATAATGAAGATCTGATTATTGCTGCCATATGTCAAGGCCCTCTAGTATTAGCTGAAGCAGACATAATAAATGGTAGGAATATCTCTGGTTTTATAGATATTAAGGATCAAATAGAAGCAGCAGGTGCTACGTACATTAATACAGGAATTGCAATAGATGGACCATTTGTTACAGCAGATTATTATTTTGCAAAAACTTTTCATATAGGGATAGTAAAAGCTCTTGGATATTATGAAACAGATAAACCAGAATTTCATTCAATCACAACTGAAGTTGACATTCAAACTAACACAGTTGATCTAACGATTAGAATAAATACTACAGATTTATTTGGTTTAAATTTAGTTAAAGTAATAATTACAAGAACAGCTGGTGGGCCAGCTCAAAAATTATTCCAGAATCTTGATTACGATGAAGATGAAGAAATTTTCAAAGAAACAATTAGTAGCCAATTTAATGGGACATACTCAATTGATCTAGAGTTGAAGGACAAATTAGAAAATAGTGTGTTTTGTCAGAACATAACAACCTTTAATGTTGAATTTTTTATTACGAAAGAAGCATCCGCTATAATATTCTGGTTTTCATTTGCAACTTTAACAATATCAGCATTGATTATTCGTTATAAAAAGAAAAAGTAGATTCATTTTCTTTTTTTTATAACATATTTACACAATAAAATTCTTTTTAGGAAAAAAATATTTGCAGTTGTACTTTTTTATATCATTTCAGTCATTTGCTTCTAAGTATGAGAA
>JAEOUJ010000238.1 GCA_016839405.1 Candidatus Gerdarchaeota archaeon
ATCATCCCTTTATTTTAGATGTGCCACCAAATTATGGTGGAGATGATATTGGACCAACTGCTTTAGAATTTACTATTATGGGCTTAGCAACATGTTTAGGTACTACTTTTAAAATGATTGCTGATAAAAGTCATTTAAACGTAACAAGTGTTGAAGTTAAAGCTGTGGCTAATAAAACAGATGAAGACAAAACAGTAACAGATATTCATCTTTATGTTAAAGTCGGTTCAGATAGCGAATATGAAAAATTAGAAAAAGCTTTGAAAATCGCTGAAGATAATTGCCCTGTAGATTTAATATTTCAACAAACACAAATACCTATGGAAGTAATATTGCAAATAATTACTTAATTTTTATATTTGGAATTTTGTAAAATTTTATACAAGTTATGTTATATTAAAAGAATAAATTAAGCGATTTATAATTCAATTTCTAGTTTCATTTCACTTATGTTACAAGATTTTTTTATATAAATAATTTTTAAATATGAAAGGTTTTTAATAGATGAATTACAAATAATCCTAGAGAAATCTAAAACATCAATTGGTGTTAATATTATGTCTTTCGGCAGTGTATTACTTGGTGCTTTAATTGCTGGTGCTATTAGTGGCGGTGCAATTATAGGCATTACATTTTTAGGTGCATTAGTCCCCTGGTGGGCATTACTTCTAATTGCCGTTGGAGGCACATTCATTGGTGGCTTCATTGGTGGTTTAATAGCTAAAGGAGTTGGCGCAGGCTTTCTCGCAGGTCTATTGTCTGGATTAATCGTAACTCTTGCGTTATTCCTCTTTGCGTGGTTATATTATAAACAAACAATCCTTGATTGGTTCAATAACCTCTATATGGGAGATATCAATGCAACAGTAGATGCACTTGTAGCAGCTTTAGGACTTGATCCTTCAACTGGTATAGGTCTACAAATTCATGCAGTAATTGTAGATAAATTTACAGAATATGGATCAGATATCAATGCTTTTGCAAACGCTTACTTCCCAATATTTGGTTTAATAATTGGAGCAATATTTGGTGGTCTAGCAGCTATTGTCAATGGATTCGCTGGATTAATCGGTGGTGCAATTACTCGAAAGAAGAAAGACGAATACGATTCCTATTATTAGAAGTAACTAACCGCGTTTATAACGCGGATTTTTTTCCTTTTTTTCCAGAAATTTTAATGAATAAATTATATAATATAATATAAATTGTTATGAAATATTAATACAATTAATTGGTGAATTATATGAAGATTGTATTTTTATATCCAGTAGCAAGAGAAGGTATTGATTTATTAAGTGATAAATTGCCAAAGGAAATAAAGATTATTGCTAGAATCCGAGGTGAGGATTATAATAATATTCCTCCCAATCAAGATCCAGAGATAATAAATGAATGCAAAGATGCTGATATATTAATAGGACCATATGTAACAGAAGAGATTTTATCAAATGCAGGTGAAAGACTAAAACTTATTTTTATACCTTGGACGGGGGTAGATCGATTAGATTTTGATCTTATTAAGAAATACAATATACCAGTAGCAAATAGTCATGGAAATGCTCGTACTGTAGCTGAATTTACAATTGCTTTATTATTAACTAGTGCTAAAAACATAATTCACCATGATAAATTATTAAGAAAAGGAGATTGGTCCTCAAGATTTCAAAAAATGCCTTCAATTATAATTAGAAATAAAACTATTGGTTTGTTAGGTGTCGGAGCTATTGGCACGGAATGTGCAAAATTATTACAAGGTTTTGATGTTAAAATTATTGGTTGTAGAAAAAATCCTAGTAAAACAACTAAGGAACAAATGTCATTAATTGAAAAAATATTTTCATTAGAAGAGTTAGATGATTTTCTAAAAGAATCAGATATAATTATTAATTCATTACCACTGACTCGAGAAACTGAAAAATTTCTTGGAGAAAACGAATTTAAAAAAATGAGAAATGGTACCATAATAATAAATGTTGGGCGAGGGAAAACAATTGATGAAAAAGCATTATACGAGGCAATAAAAACTGGTAAACTTTTTGCTGCGGGTTTAGATCCTCAATGGAATTACCCAGCAAGAACTTCAGTTCCAAGAAGAGCCGATGGTGAAGTATCATCTGATGAAAAATATTATCCTTCTGATTACCCAATTCATGAGTTTGATAATGTTGTACTAAGTCCTCATAGAGCTGCACATGTTGTGGAGGGGTATGAACAAGCTCATTGGCAAGATGTTATTGAGAATATAATAAGAATATATGAAGGAAAAGAACCTTTTAACTTGGTTGATTTAGAAAAAGGATATTAGAAAAGTTAAGCCAGAACTTGCTTATGCTTTTACTCTTCCTATCCAGCTTTTTAAGATATATTTGCCAACAATAAATTTTAGAAATTCTGTAATTGCAGCAGCACCAACACAAATAGCTACTATCAATAACCATGCATAACCATTCATTATCATTGAATCGAAAATTGTATTATGAATACCAACAGTGAAAGGTGCAACAGGAGCTGTTGGTTGCATAGGCACATAAATAGCTATCATTTGCAAACTCATTGCTAATCCAATTGATCCCCATAACCAGGGATTATTAAAGGGATTCATTGTAAATGTAGAACGCTCAAAACCAGATCGAGTAATAAATACATTAAACATTTCAAAAACAATCGACATAGTGAAATTTAATGTTCTAGCATGAGCATACCAAGCTTCTGATGATAAAGCTGATAAACTTTCTTCATGTGTAAATGTTAAAGCAAATGATTTCATCCATTGTGGTACATTGGCTAATTCTGTATCAATTATTCCTAAATCTGCTCCTATAATTTCTCCACTAGCATTTAATATTTCACCAACTGATACTGCTTCACCAACATATGCTAAAGGAACAAACACAATCATACTAGATGCAAAAGCTAAAGCTCCTGCTATTAATGAGAATATATAAATATCTTTCATAAATCCTTCATCTTTTTTCCTTGGAGGTTCTCGCATAATATCAGCAAGAGGAGGATCAACACTAAGAGCAATAGCAGGAAGTCCATCAGTAACAAGATTAATCCAAAGAATTTGTATAGCAGTATATGGTGACTTTAATCCTAAGAAAACAACACAAACAAAAACAGTTAATATTTCATCGAAATTAGAAGCAATTAGATATCGAATAAATTTTAGCATATTTTGAAAAATTGTACGACCTCTATGAACAGCATTAACAATAGTAGCAAAATTATCATCTGCTAGAACCATCTGAGCAGCTTCTCTTGTTACATCGGTTCCTTGTATACCCATAGCAATTCCTATTTCTGCTTTTTTAATAGCTGGAGCATCATTTACACCATCTCCAGTAGTGGCAACAGTATGTCCTTTTTCTTGGAAAGTACTAACTATTCGATGTTTATGTTCCGGACTTACTCTAGCAAAAATCTTAACTTCATCGATAATATCATATAATTCACTATCAGACATTTCTTCTAATTCTGTACCTGTAATAGTAATCCATTTATCTCCTTGAATTAATCCTATATCTTTAGCAATTGCTTCAGCGGTAATCTTTTGATCTCCTGTAACCATTATAGCCTCTATTCCAGCAGTTTTGCATTTAATTAAAGCATCACTAACCTCTGGTCTAGCTGGATCAATCATACCTACCAATCCTAGAAAAATTAACTCTGATTCAATATTCTCTTCTTGTTCCGTTAAGAAGTCATCAACATCAACATCGATAAGTCTTTCATCAACAACTCTATAGGCTATTGCTAAAACTCTTAATGCTCTTGAAGCCATTTCATCATTGAGTTCTAAAACCCTTCTTCTAAGATCTTCATCTATTGGTAAAACTCTACCTTCAATTGATGCGAAATTACATCTTTCAATAATTACAGGTGGCGAACCTTTTGTATAGGCTAACAAATCCTCTTCAAATTCTTCCTTTTTCAATTGACGATTTACTGTAGTCATTCTTTTTCTTTGTGAATCAAAAAATATTTCCAATTCTCTTGGATAATTTTCTTCATCATAAAGTCCTGCTTTTCTCGCTGCTACATAAAGTGCTACTTCTGTTGGATCACCAATTACTTCTACTTCTTTTGTTTCTTTTACATAATTTACTTTAGCATTATTACACAAAAGAGCAGTTCGAAGTATTTTTTCTAATTCTATATCCTTTAGCGGATCTAACTCTTCACCATCTTCTAGAAATTTTCCTTCAGGGACATAACCTGCTCCAGTAACAGCAAATTTGTGATGAATTGTTTGAATCTCTGTAACAGTCATTTCATTTTTGGTTAACGTTCCAGTTTTATCACTACAGATTACATCTACTATACCAAGAGTTTCAACAGCTGGTAATCTTGAGACAATTGCATTGCGTTTAGCCATCATTCTTACACCAATGGCATAAGTTAGAGTAATAGCTGCTGGAAGTCCCTCTGGAACAGCTGAAACAGCTAATGCAAGAGCTGTTTCTAAAGCTTCAACCCATCCTTCAAAATTCTTAAATTCAATATAATGTTTAACCATAACTGTAGTAAAGACTATAGCACAAATAACAACAATAATAATGCCAAGAACTTTCCCTAATTTATCAAGATTTTTTTGTAATGGTGTTGGTTCCTCTTTCTCTTTTTGCATTAAAGCAGCAATTTTACCCATTTCTGTTTCCATGCCAACATCGACCACTACTGCTTTTGCTCTTCCATAGGTAATTGTTGTTCCCATGAAAAGCATATTTCTTCTATCACCCACAACTGCTTTAACGTCAATAATTTGTTTTGAATTTTTGCTTAAGCTTATTGATTCTCCAGTTAGAGCACTTTCATCAACTTTAAGACTTGTCGATTCTAAAAGTCGCATATCAGCAGGAACTTTTTCACCTGCTTCAATTAAAACAATATCACCAACTGTAAGTTCTTTTGAATCTATTATGTGTTCATCACCATCACGTATAACTCTAACTTCTTTGCTAACCATTTTTTTCAGTTCTTCAAGAGACCTTTCAGCTTGATATTCTTGAACAAAACCAATTATTCCATTTATTAGAACAATAGCAAATATAACGATTGCATCAATATAATCTTTAAAAATCATTGAAACAATTGCTGCTATAAAAAGAAGTCCAATAAGAACATCAACAAATTGACTTAAAAACAAAACAATTGGACGTGTCTTACCTTTCTCTATTAATACATTAGGACCATATTGATCTTTACGACATTTGACTTCAAAATTAGTTAATCCTTGAAAGGCATCAGTATCAATTATATCAAGAACTTCACCTGTATCCATAGCATGATATACAACTTCGGATTCAGTTTTATCTGTGCATGCATCTAAATCTTCTTTCTTCTTTCTTCTTGACATTTCGATCCGTCATTTATTTTTCTTTAGAGATTTGTGAGATTTTAGCTCAACTAAATATATAAATGCGACAATTAATCTTACTTATCAATTTTTTTGTTAAATTTTTTATCTAATTATCATAGCTAAATATTACTGATTTCTTTATGAATTCTATTTAACACCTTTTCATAAAAATGAACAGCAGTAATTATAGCACTTTTTCTAGCAATCTCCAAACTACTCGATGCAATAATTAGAAGATAAAAGCTAATTTGATCCACTAAAAATAATTCTTTTTTGAAAAATTCAGGAAAATCAGGGTAAAAATCTGTAAATTTCATATCTTTTTCTGGAAATTGCAATTCTTTATTTTCATATAATAACAATAATATTGAATTTGCCCCATAAGTTATTGCTATATCGCGATATTTCCATGATGGTTTTTCTGAAACATTAAATAAATCAAAATCATCAGATTTTGGAATGAATATAATATAATGTTTCATTTTCGGAAAGAATTCAAAAGAACAGATATTATGTTTTAATATTACTTGTTCTAATAAATCAACTATTCTTTTCCCTTTAGAAGATAATTTATGCCCTTTTTTACCAATTATTTCTAATAATCCCTTTTTTTTGCAATAATTTAATAATGATTTTGCTGAGCTATCAGAAATAGCCAATTTTTTTTGTAGATTATATCTTCCCATTGTTTCATTTTTAAGTAGCAACATAGATGAAATTATATCAGCATCTGTAAATTCAGCTCTAGCTCCTCGATATCCTGTTTTAATCCAATGGACTCTGGCCATTTTTTTCACTTAAGTGCACATTGTAATCAATAATACTCACTTATTATTCATTGGTAATTTTTGTTAAACCAATCCAAGAATCAATGATTTTGGCAAGGTGATATGCTTTTTTCTTATAAAATGGGTAAGTTCGAATCCAATATTCTTTATCTTTGGATACTACATTAATTACTTCAATTCCAAATCTTAGAATACCTCTAATTCTAATCAAATATAAATAATAACTGCCTATCGGTTTAGAATCTATTAAATTAATGTTTTCTATAGAATTCCACCAAAAAATAGATCTCCATTTCAAATTTGTTTCAGAGATTTCTATTTTATAGCTAAAAGCAGATATTGTTCTAAGAAGACCGAACATATAAAGGAAGCTTCCAAGAACTAATAAAATTATTAATACACCACGTATATCTAATGCCTTGTTAAGATAAATGAGACTAGGTACAAACATGGTAGAGGCAAGAGCTAAAAGAGGAATCAATTGCAATAATAAATATAGTAAAATATCTTTGTAATTTAAAGAAAGAGTAATTCCTTGTTTGATTTGATTAATTATTTGCTCCTTTTCATTAGTATCATAAATCAACTTGATTTTTCGCTTTTCCTTAGCATACTGCCTTTTTTCATCTATATCGCTAATACCATTGCCTTCTATAAAGGATTTATTTAACAATTTTTTTGATTTAGATTTTATGTTTTCATCATTGGAATCAGTCATAAAAGTCACCAATGCATAAGCA
>JAEOUJ010000239.1 GCA_016839405.1 Candidatus Gerdarchaeota archaeon
AGGAGCTTCAAGTGAAGATAATGATTCACCAATTCCAATTTTTGTTGAGGGATTAACAAGATCTGAATTTTCAGCTCATGATGTACCACGCAAATATTCTTTTCGAAGAAGAATTCTTACATTTCTTTTAGATCTTGTTTGGCATGATATGGATGATCCAAAATGGGTAGAGGAGCACGGCGAAAAGCCCATATTACTCCCTGTTGGTAGAGCCAAATTTCGTGGTTTGCCTTTTTTCCCTCATATTTTTCCTTTACAAATATTTACAATTGGTTCTTTGTGTATCATTGGTTTCCCCGGAGAAATAACTTCAATTGCAGGTATACGCTTAAAAAATACAACTCTAGATGTTTTTATTAGCACTGATATAAAATACTGTGTATTGAATTGTTATGCTAATTCCTATTCCGATTATACAACTACAAAAGAAGAATATAGTCAACAGCACTATGAAGGAGCAAGTACTATATTTGGCCCAAATCAACTCGAAGCATATCAACAAGAATACAAGAAATTAGCTGAAAAAATAAAAAACAATGAAATAATTACAAGTGCATCAATTATTGTTCCATCACAAAAAAAGAGAAGATTAAAATCAAGAGTACGATTTGATGATGATCCTATGGGGAAAGATTATGGTGATGTCTTATTACACCCAAATTCATCATACAATTGTGGAGAAAAAGTTGTTGTAGATTTTGTTGGTGCGCATCCTAGGAATAATCTAAGAACAATGGACACTTATCTAGAAATTCAAAGAAAAGAACAAAATGATTGGGTTACTATATACAAGGATATTGATTATGAAACAAGATTTCATTGGAAAAGAAAGGGAGTTGCTCATTCTGTAATAACTATAGAGTGGCATATACCAAATAATGAACAACCAGGTGAATATAGAATTACTCATAGGGGAGATTCTAAAGCTAGGTGGTCTAAAAAAATCACTCCCTATTCAGGTATTTCTAATGCTTTTAAGGTTCTAGAATCATTATAAAAGAAGCTGTTAAAATGAATAATTATTTTAGATTTTAATAAATTATAATTTAACAAAAATACTCTATGAAATCTACTCTTATTAATAAATTACTGAATAGCATTTACTAACAGTTAATCTTAATAATCAATTTAAAGAATTATTTGTTATGAAACGTAAAGGAAAGATTCTCTTAGGAATTTTTATTCCTATAATTGTTTTAGGCGCAAGCTTCGGTGGTTTTATTCTTTATAGAAAATGGCCTGCAACTTGGTCTAGAGATGCTCCAATACTTGATTTTCCAGTTGAAAATTCAGCTGTAATTCATATTATTGGTGGATATGGTTATGTTCCTTGGGGTGGTTTTCATAATGGAATTGATTTTGGCTGTAATACTTCTGTTAATATTTTAGCTTCTTGTGATGTACGTGTAATCGGAATAAGAACATGGCTATATGCTTATGATCCTGATAGATGGCAGACAAGTGTTCAATTTACAATTAATTGGGCTTATTATTTAGAAATTGCTTTTGAATCTTGGGCATATAATGAAACTTATGCTAATATACAACGTGAAGCAATTGATCTTGAAATTGGACAAATTGTAACTAGAGGAAATATTCTTGGTCAACTCCTTTATCATGGAGAAGGAACACACATACATTTTATGATTAAATACAATGGAAATGATGCATGCCCTTACAATTATTTCAGTAACGAAGCAAAAATACTATTTGATTCCCTCTTTGCAATTTGTGGTGTTGGGGGCACTCCATGCAATGAAACAGTAACCTGAAGATTAATCTTCAGGTTATGGTTTAATTATTACATCTTTTGGTAAATGAATAGCAAATTTACATACAAATCCACCTGTTAGTGGTGTTTCAACTGGTTCTACAACAACTGATTGTTCAAATATCTGATCCCAATAAAGTTTGAACCAACCTCCACTACATTGACAGAAATGCTTTGTTATTTCATCTTCTGTTCCATTTTTTAAAGCTCCACGAACCCAAGGACAATAACAACAATAGAATCGTTTTAATCTTTCATCATCAGTATTAAGGAATTTTTTTACTTGATAAGGAGTTTTAGAAACATAGATTATGTTACCTTCTCTTTTTCCTACAGATATGGTGGGTACACTTTTAATAAATTCTAGAACTTCATCATCAATTGGTTGAGCAAATGCATAAGTCCCTTCATCTCGATTTTTTTCCATAGATTTTATGAATTTTTGATGTTTCAATTCTAAGAAGGCGTCAATCCCCAACTCCTGATAATCCTTTTTATCTTGCTCAATATCGTCTGGTGGGCGTCCATGTAAACAAGGTTTTAATAGCTCAATAGTTTTTTCTTCACCAAGTTTTTCTTCTACTCTCTTCATGACTATTTTTGTAAATTCAGGTTTTTTCTCGGGATGGATTCCTAAAGGAGGCACGGTTAAACCATTAAATATTTCATCTCTTACTTTTTCTCCATGAATTTCAGCTATTCTTAAGTATAAAGTATCCATGGCGTTAAAAGATTCAAATAAATCAATTACTTCTGTTATGAATTCTTTTTTATTCGAAAAGTATGCATAATTCCACATTGCTAAGAGAAAATTCAAAATGGTATTACATTCTAAAGAGACTAAATATTCAGTGTATTCAACTAATTTTTTCGAATCAATTGTTTCCAAAGTTTCATTTTCTTTTTTGAGGTAGATTTGATAATTTCTAATTTCTGAAACATAAGCCTCTATTTGTTCATCTTTCAATTTTTTTTCTTTCAAATATTCCTTATATTTATTTAGGGGCATTTCTCTCACACTCAATATAATTGCAATACGATATATTAATTGATTTAATCTTGTTTTAAAGATTAGCAAAAAACTTGGAAATGTTATTTTTGGGAATCAATCCAAAAATAAGCATTATATTTCTCAGGCTCTGTATATCCTAGTTTTAACGCCAATTTAGCAGAAGGTTCATTGTCTGCATCCCAATGAGGTACTAATCCCTTTTCTAAACTATATTCAATTAATTTAGCACAACTAATCATAGCTAAACCTCTTCTTTGATAATTTGGATTGGTTTCAATATGAATCTCAAAATGCCCTTTATTTATTGGAGATGCTGCTAAAGCAAGAGAAGCTATGTTCTTTCCTTCAAGTATGCAAAAACCGAAATTCCTTTCTAAAAAATTATCAAGTGATGTAAAAAGTAATCCGATTATTGATTTTGCTTGTTTAGATATATTAGAAATTGTTACTTTTGTTAATTTCTCTATTACCATTTCTTTAGGCAAATTCTTTTGAATTTCTTGCATGTGTTTTATATTTAGATCTTTTGAAGAAAATTTGGTTCGTTGATATGTATGGAGTTTATCTCCCCAATATTCTTTCAATTTAATTACCCACTCTTCAGATGGTAGAAAAATCAATCTTTGTGATGGAATTAATTCCAATAGTTTTTGCACAGCAGGATCCTTATAATCTCCTGCTAAAAAGAAAATTATTTCTCTGCCAATAAGTGCAACTGTTGGATTTTCAATATTATTTACAAATGCTGTTCCAATTCCTTCTTGAAGTAATCCTTCAAGCAATAAACGCAGGTATTTATGTTCTGAGAATAAAGGTAATAAATTCTTTCTTTTATCAATTGGAAATTCTACTATCATATATAATCAGAATTTACTGTTTTTTAATAAATTTAAATGAATCTTTTAGATAGGCAATTAGTAATTAATTGTATTATTACTTGATGTTTGTTGGAAAAATTTTATTCACTATCAACCATTTATCTTTGACTTTTAACATGTGATAAAAGTCAACATATTTTTCAGTTATTGTTTCCTTGGTTCCAAAAGTTAAATCAATAATTACTGATGCTGCGTTTCCAACAATATTTAGTGTTCTAATGCTGTAATTCATTTTTTCAGAAACAACATCTTTTCCTTCTGCTAATCTCTTTTCTCTCATTTCTTTCCAATGATCTCTATAAACAAACGAAATTTCCTTTCCTCTTACACCACTACTAATTGCTTTTTCAAAAAATATTTCACTAATTTTATCATAATCCAGTGTTCTTAGTCCTTCAAGGAAAATATCTAATGATTTTTGTATATTTTTAATTTCAGAGTCATTCATAATTAAAGCACCTAAATATTGGTTATTCTAAAACATATTTCAAAATTTATCATCAATCTGATTTAAATTAAATAACCAACAACTTCATAGAAATGTAAAATCGCTCCTCTGTTAGGTGTTCGAATATGAAGGTAATTATCACCTTTGAAAGGTTCGATTTCTAATTCTATGAAATTTAAACCTTCAAGAAGATCTTCTTTTATTTTCATTATACCATGAAAAATTTGCACTGGAACTTTTTTGGGGATATTAATTTTAAAAATTATTTTTATGAGATTATCATTTGGTATTTTAATTCCTTTTAATTGAATTCTTATTACTGCGTTTTCCCAAAAATTACCCAATGGATCTATTAATTTAAATTCCTTATTTTGCTGAATAGTAATTCTATCTTGTAGATATTGTGTTCCTAATCTATTTTCACCATCAGGGCTTGTATATCCACCAAAAGAATAAAGATAACCTTTTATGCTTCTTCCGTTGAATTCTGGTCTTATAGGCGTTAGTTTGAAAAGTTCTTTTTCAGACATATCTACTTACCTTATTTTCTTTTGGTAATATAATTTTCTCTTATGAATTCTTTGAATTGATGTTGTTATTAAAATAAATCCTATAATAAAAATCACACCTGGTAGTGTTGTTGATTCTGTTGGAGAAGTTGTTGGTATAATCGCAATATAAGCTTTGAATAACCAAATATCCCCAAATATTTCTCCTACCCGATGTGTGCTTCCAACAATTGTGTATGTATTATTTCCTTCAAATACAAATGCACACGCACTATTACCATAAGAATCTCCAGCAGTATGATTCCATAACATCGTACCATTTTCATCAGTTCGTATTAACCAAGCATCACCATTTCCTATATCAAAACTATGAGTTGAACCAGCAATTGTAAATCCACCATCAGCCATTTCTAAGAGAAATCCACCATGATCTTCTAATGATCCACCATATGTTTGATTCCATATTTGGTTGCCAAATGCATCTGTTCTTATTAACCAAGCATCAGCTCCACCAGCTCCAAATGAATGTGTATTTGCTATAATACCAAAACCACCATCAGAGCATTCTACTAATCCTTCAGGTCGTTGATATCCATTATCATCTCCATAAGTCTTATTCCAAATTTCAATACCATTTGGATCAGTTCTAATTAACCAAACATCATTTGATGTAGCAGCACTGTATGTATATCCTAAAACAGCAAAACCGCCATCTTGACATTGAACGATTGCATTGGGTGTATAACAACGCTCAATATCTTTATTGTGAAATGTATTTTCCCATAATAAAGTGCCATCAGGAGCTAATCTGAATAACCATACATCACTTATATCGACTCCCTTAGACACTCCACCACAAACCAAATCACCATTTGTACACTCAACAATCGAACGACCCAAATCACCAATGAAGTTACTGACATGATCTTGAGCAGGACCACTATAAGATTTATTCCATAGAACCGCTCCATTTTCTGCTAAACGAGTTACTAAGAAATCTGAATTACTAATAGCTGCACTTACATTTTGGTAGGTAGAAGCTATAGCATATCCACCAGCTTGACAAGCAATCACTTGGTAACCTTTATCTTCATCTACATCACCAAAAGTTCGATTCCATAAACAATTGCCATCAGGAGCAATTCTCATAAATAATATGTCAAAATCACCTTTTCCAGAGCTGTTTGTAAAGCCAGCTACTGCGTAACCAGCAATGTTACTCTTTGTAATGGATTTTGCACTATCAGAGTAAGGCAATTCATATGTTTTATTCCATAAAATTGTTATCTCTGTTTGTGGCATGTCACATGCAGTTATTGTTTGTATTGAATAAAAATTTGAAAAAATAAATCCTACAAATGATATTAGAATAGCAAATAAAATTAGAATTTTTAAAGTAGTTTTATTGAGATTCATACTTTATAACCATTTATAATTAAAGGTTTATTAAAAATAAATTTGTTGAATTAACTAAGGTAATTATGCATATTATTAGAAAATACTGATGACATAAAATTAATAAAAGGTTCAAAGCTGAGATTTTAGTGAAAAATACCCTTTCTTATTGTAGTGAAAAATTGTCAATAAATCTATGTTCTTTTATCCTCAACATGGAGAATATTCAATTTCATTGCATCTTCATGTCTTTTTTTTCTTCCGTATAATCCTATAGTTAATTGATCCCCTAATAGTTCTTCAGAAAATTCCTTAATAATTTCTTCGGGACTAACATAATTCATTATATCAGGTTGATGATATAGAACAACCCAACCAGGATTATTGTCTAAATCAATAACATTGAAATCGCCAGCAGATGTTCCAGGAACAACAGGACCCCATTTTTTTAACAATTCTTTTGCTTGAGATTGGATATCATTTTCTGGTTGTTTTATTATAACACATGTTCCATATTCAAATAATACCCAAATTTTTAATTTATCTTTAATGATATTTCGCCAGATAACAACTTGATCATCAAAATTTTCATCCATGATGTACACTTCAAAAGATAATAAGAAACAAATGAATCATTACTTATATGAATATTATTAATTCATTAAATTAATGATTCATTTTAAAGTGCTAATAATTTATTTTATTTTAGTTTCTGCTACTGCTGTAGTATCTTCAAATTTAATAAGTTCCAATGCTTCTTTAGAGTCCTCTTCATCCTGAATTAATTCAATAATTTCTTCTTTAGCATCTTCAATTTTCTTAAGAGAAGCTATTCTTTGTTCTATTACATTATCCAAATGCCTTGCTGGGCTGAAGAAATAAATTGAGAGAAATGAGATAATGCCTAATATGGCTGATACTGTGAAAAGAATGCCCATTGGAATATATTCTCCAATTACACCAGAGAGAAAATTGCCAATTGGTGTTATTGCCATTGACATAATCATTACCACTGAAAATACTCTGCCCATTTTTTCTTTTGGAAC
>JAEOUJ010000240.1 GCA_016839405.1 Candidatus Gerdarchaeota archaeon
ATTCTTATTTCTGGTGGAACCTTTATGGTAGGTTTCCTTTGGGCTAGAGATTTCCAATTCTTTATTAGTCCTACAGAAATTACACCAATCATTGATGGTGTTATTGAGAAAAAGGAATGGAGTAGATCAACATATAACAATATAGCTTTTTACTTAGATGTCAATAATACAATCGATCCTATAGAAAGCAAGAGCAATGTTGATGGATGGAATTATATGCATATTGCAGAAGATGCTGACTATTATTATATTGCTTTAGATTTATGTTCTGATAGAACAAATAACATGGATGGTGAATGGATATCTTATTTCTTGGCAAATAGAATGCCTGACATTTACAGCTCAAATCTTGCATTTCATTCTCTTGTTGATCGTGGTTTTGAATATGTTTATTACAATGTCAGTTATGATTCTGTTTTTCCAAATGAACAATTTGTAGGACCAGGAATAAATGTTTTCTATGATATACCAATAGTTCCTGAAACAGATATTATTAATGTAATATACGGAAATACTAGTAGCAACTATCTCGATTTTTGGCGCTTGGATGATGGTAAAGAATTTTCTTTAGAATCTTTCCTTACAACACCAGGAGCTATGTGGTTTGAAGGTGAATATATAGACATCCAATTTGGAGTAGATATAGGAGAAAAGATGCCTAATATTGATACAGCAGCTTTCATTTCAGATATTACAGATATGGATCTTATTTTTTCAATAAGTTCAAACCTTGAATCAAATCCTACTGATCACATTGATTTTGCTGAACGTTTCTGGTGTAGTGTTGCTGAACATGGTGGAATGCCAAGTGATCATGATGATCCATTATTCTTGGCTGATGATAATCTTGTTTATTTCCCAGCTGATACAAAATATTATGCAGAAGTAGATCTTGATCATAGTAATATAAATGCAAGTGATAATATGTTCTATTTCACCATACATTGCTTTAATGAAGTAAATGGAACTTATCCAACCAATTATTCAATTTCCATTGATAAGTTAGCATTAAAATTCGTAACAACAAATTATTATACAACATTAGGTAGCACCGTTGCTCCTGCAAACTACGATATTGCATGGTCATACGGTCCAAGTGAAAATTGTATTGAAGACCATCGTATGTTTGAGTTTCGAATTGCTAAAACAGAATTTCCTAACGTTAACGACGATATGCTATATCTCTCAGTTGCAGGTTATGGAACAATGATGCTCGTTGGCACAAATTACTGGCAATATCCTGTCTTTGGTTACCCAATAACCCCTATTGATTACTTTATAAATGATCATAATGATTTCCTTGCTTTTGATATGAGTTCAACTTAATCAAAAGCAATTTCATATTTTTTTTCTTTAGAGAAATAACTCGTATTCTCCAGTTATATAGTCTTCTTTTGATCGCCAATATTTTTGGAGTGAAGAAAGCATTGCTAGCTTACTTGCACCAATATAAGGCATTAAGGATGGTTCATTTACAGTATTAATCTGAATTATTTTACTATAATCAGGAAGAAGTTCTTTTAATTCATCATCAATTCTTTCTTTCATACCAATGAATTTTGCTCCTCCTCCAGTTAAACAAATATTTTTACACATAGTTGGCCATAATCGAAAATCTAAACTTTTTATCACATTAGCAATAGCTATTGAAAGTGAAAGATTCTTCATATCAAATTTAGATCCTTCAAAATCACTTCTCGGTGCTTGAATAACTTTCGATGTGAAAAATTTCTTGAAAAAGAATAATTCAGGTAATTTCCATCGTTCATCTTTTAATTCAAAAATTTGTTTAGCTATGTAATAAGATATTTTCTTATCATTAATATTATTTAAAATGTGTTTTTTTTGTTTTACATAACAATAATTTTCCTTAATATCTCTAATAAACATAGCATCTATTGGTCCTTCATAACCTTGTTTTTGTAGCCATGTCCCTAGTTGTAAAGTTAAATCATATCCACCAAAAGATACCTGAGCAATATGCTCTTCTAAAATTGCTGCTTCATAAAAGGGTACAATTCTTACTTGTGAAAAACCAATATCTACAATTAAAGCAGTTAGTTTATGTATTTTTGGAATAAATCCTATTAAAGCCAAAAAAGGATCAGAAACAACAGCTATTTTTATTTCTTCATTTTGTTCATAAAAATACTCTTGGACTAAATCCCTAAATGGACAAATTGTTAAATCAGCAGTGGGTAAGCTAATCAGAATGGGATTTCTAGTAAGATCAACTTTTAATTGTTTAAGACTTGCTTCCCAATAGGCTTTCAGAAGCTCTTCATTTGATGGTTCACTTCCTACTAATGGAAAGCGTCTGATTCTTGTTTGTAGATCAATACTTTGTTCAGGATAAACAAATCGAGGATATTTTTCTCCTCCAAAACCTACCTTTGTACTTGATGCTCCATGAACAATTATTGCTGGTTTATACTTTTTAATATCGATTGGTTCAGCTTCTTCAAGTAATTCTTCTTCTAAGATTTTTTTAGGTCTTTTTGCAAGCAAATATTCAACTTTCCCTGTTTAAATTAAAATGTTATAACTAGTATTACTTTAATGTTCATTAAAAAAAGGATTTTGATATTGGGAGCCTAACAAGTTAAATATAACAAATAAGATAAAGCTTTTTAATAACCTTAATTACAAATGGTTTTTGATTAGCAAATAAAATTTGATTGAAACAGGTCAATCCTATTATCTGATAGTCAACAATAAAAATAGTGAGAATTAATGCTAGATTTAGATAAAATAGACTTTAAAAAAATGGGTTTTAGAGCGGGTATTGAAGTACATCATCAAATACAAACACAACGTAAACTATTTTGTAATTGTGAACCTAAACTATCTGAAGGTGAACCTGATTATCTTTTTGAAAGGTATTTTAGACCTGTTTTGGGAGAAATGGGTGATTTTGATGCTGGAATGTTGATTGAGTTTGAGAAAGGTTATCGTGTAATTTATCATGCATATGAAGATTCTGTTTGTGTTTATGAACAAGATGAGCAACCTCCATTCTGGCCAGACAATGATGCAATTTATAAAGGATATGAACTAGCTCACTGGTTGAATTTTTCAGCTATGGTAGATGAAGTTGTTGTCTCAAGAAAACAATATTTAGATGGCTCAATCACAACTGGTTTTCAAAGAACTATGGTTGTTGCTCGAGATGGTTATATACCTATAAATGGTAAGAAATTCAGAATATCTAATTTAACAGTTGAAGAAGATGCTGCAAGGAAAATTAAAACTGAAAATTTTGGTCGAACAGTTTATTATAATTTAGACAGACTTGGAATGCCGTTAGTTGAAGTTATAACAGATCATCGTGATTGCGACAACCCTTATGATTTGCGTTTACTTGCAGAATATATTGGTTTAGCTTTGAGAATGAGTGGCATTGGACGCAGGGGGATTGGCACTGCAAGACAAGACGTTAATATTAGTATTGAAGGAGGAGATAGAGTAGAGATAAAAGGGGTTCAAGATCTTGATACTTTTGAAGAATTAGCAAAAAGAGAAGTTGTTAGACAAGATATGCTATTAAAAATAGCAAATATGCTCAAGAATAGAGGAATAAAAGAGGAAGAGCTTGAACATACATATATTGATCTAACTGATAATTTTGATTCTGAAATTATACCGGAAAAATATATTATTATGGGAATTAGGGTTCCAAAATTTGGCGGATTACTGGGATTAGAAATACAACCTGGAAAAGATTTTGGTCAAGATATTATTGAAAAAACAGAATTAATTTCTGGAATTCCAAGATTTTATTTATTTCATTCCGATGAAATGAATCCAAAAGCATTTAGAAAAATTAGATACAATCAACTAAAAGACAATCCAGAAATTCGTGAGAATTTCTTCTTTAAAAATATAACAACACAACTTGATAAGAGCCTTCGTAATCAGTTAAACCTTAAAAAAGATGATGCATACTTTTTAGCTTTAGGACCTCAGAAATGGGTCATTCATGCTATGAAGAAAATTATTGAAAGAGCTAAAATGGCTCTGTATGGTGTACCACAAGAAACAAGAAGATTTCTTCCTGATTGTAATACTGAATTTTTACGAGTGATACATGGTAAGGATAGATTATACCCAGACACAGATACACCACCTATTGATATGGATGTTGAGAAAATCAATTGTTTAAAGAATAATATTGGAAAAAGACCTTGGGAAATTATTGAAGAATTTAAAAAATATAATTTGAATTACTCTCAAGTTGTTAAACTTATTAGACATGATAGAGTAGAATTTTTCATAAAATTAGTTGAAGAGCTTAAATTTAATCCTACAAGATGTTATCAATTACTAGAGGAAACTCTTCTTGCTTTAAAAAGAAAAGATCTTAATGTTGATCTAATAACTTCAGAAATGATTATTGAGATTTTAGAAGGTGCACATGAAGGATTATTTGATTTTAATCAAATACCCAATATTTGCGAGGAACTGATTAAAAAACCCAACAAAAAAATAAAGCAGGTTTTATCAGATTTAAAGATTAAGAAAATTACTCAAAAAGATCTTGAAAGGTATTATGCTGAAGCTTTATCTGCTATTGAAAATAGTTCTTGGAAAATAGCAAATAAAAGCTTACGTGCATCAAAAATTACTGGAATCATTATGCAGAGAATAAATGGAGCTTTTTCAGGAAAGAAAATTTTTAATTTTGTTATTTCAAAATTGGAGAAATAAATCAGGTGAATTTTAAATGTCTAAAAAAGCAGAACAAAAAAATACTAAGAATGATACCAAACGTGACCCAATTGGTTATCGAGGAGATTTACGAAAACGTCTAGAAAAGGAAAAAATTGGTGTTTGGAGTCAAGTGAAAGTAAGAAAAGGAAATGCTTTATATGAAGGAGTAATTTTACCTCGAAGTGAACATACCTCTGAAGGGTATTTAGTTCTAAAAGTTGAAACTGGATATAATTTGGGAATTAAAATCACTCCTGAAACAAAATTCGAGGAAATTGGTTACAAAGAGGGACATTACAAATTACCTGATGTTAGTATGAAGTTCAAAGAAGATTTACCAAATGTTACTCTTCTTGGTACTGGTGGTACAGTTGCTTCCAGACTAGACTATCGAACAGGAGCTGTTTTACCTGCTTTTACACCTGAGGAATTGTTTAGTGCTGTTCCAGAACTTATCGATATTTGCAATTTAACACCAAAGAAAATCTATTCACTCTTATCAGAGAATTTTCAACCTGAATTTTGGGCTAAAACTGCTGAAGCTGTTATGAAGGAATTTGAAAGTGGTGCACATGGCGTTATTATTGGTCATGGTACTGACACTATGAGTTATACTGGCTCAGCTTTATCATTCATGTTTCAAAACTTAGCTGCACCAATTGTTATTGTTGGATCACAAAGAAGCAGTGATCGCCCATCTAGTGATGGTCCATTAAATATAATTAATGCCAGTACTATTGCAGGCTATGCTGATTTAGCTGAAGTTGTTATTTGCATGCATGGAGGGACAAATGATAGTTATAATCTCATCCATCGCGGTACTCGAGTCCGTAAAATGCATTCAAGTAGAAGAGATGCATTTAGAACACTTAGTGATATTCCTTTAGGTATAATAGATGCTAATCAAAATGTAACATTCTTGAAAGATGATGTTAGAAGAAGGGGAAATATGGAAGAAATGTGGGTAGATACCAAAATTGATCCTAAGGTAGCTATGCTTTATTTCTATCCTGGAATGGATCCAGATATGTTGCATTCTGTTATTGATAATAAATATCATGGAGCAATTTTCATAGGAACAGGTTTAGGTCATGTCAATACAGATATGTATCCAGCTCTAGAGAGAGCACAAGAAGAAGAAATTCCAATATGTATTGTTGTTGAACCATTATATGGTTTTACTAATCTTAGAGTTTATGAAACTGGTCGTGATATGCTTGCTCGAGGTGTTTTTGAAGGAGCTAATATGCTACCTTGCGCGGCTTATGCAAAAATGATTTGGACTCTTGGACATACTCGGGATGTAAAAGAAGTTGAACGAATAATGACTACAAATATAGCAGGCGAGATTACTAATCGAGAGCTAAATAAAGGTTATATGCTTATGCAGGGTGTTGAACCCGGCTTAAAAGAGATGTTACGTTTAATAGATAAAAATCCTCGAGAACATAGATGGGGAATCTAGCTAATAACCAAAAAGGAATTTATAATAACTGTTTATTTTCTTTTAAAAGAGTGAAGATTTTTAGAAGAAAATAAAAAACAATTCTTTTAATTAAAAAAAATCTATACTCTAAAAGGGAAAAAATGATTGGGATAATCATTTTTCTTTAAAAAAACATGGAATGATGTAAAATGGCACTAATCAGTGAAGAAATGAATAAAGCATTGAATGCTCAGATAAAAGAAGAATTAGAATCTGGGTATATTTATCTTAGCATGTCTTATTGGTTAAAAGAGCATGTATTCAATAATCTTGCACATTGGTATTATGTTCAAGCACAAGAAGAATATGCACACGCAAAGAAGTTTATGGATTATATAGTAGAAACTGGCGGTAAAGTAGAATTCCTTGATATTAAAAAACCAAAAACAGACTGGAAATCTGTTAAGGAAATAATTGATACTGGATTAGCTCACGAAAAACATATTACCGGCAAAATTACAGAGTTAGTTAAACTCATGGAAAAATTAGGTGAATTACAACCTCGTTCTCTACTAACCTGGTTTATCGATGAACAGATTGAAGAAGAAGCTAATGCTCAAGAACTTATTGATATTCATGCTGCATATAATAATGATATGCTTTTCGACCACCACACTCATCGAGAGTAAGATTAATTGATACATTAATGAAATTTGAAAAGCAAATTTCATTTCTTTTCTTTTGTAAAAAGAGAATGATTTTATAATATGAACTACTTAATCTTACTGTTGTTAAGAAAAGGATTGGTTTGAATGGCTTCTACCATCTCGAAACAAACAGAAAAAACATTTTATGATGAATATTCAAAAATTCGAGAGATTATTGTCAAATCTTATAAAGAAAATGTTTCACTCTATGAAAAATTTTCACTAGCCTTACAATTAATTTATTGCCTTTTCTTTATAGGTATCTTAGTTGATAAAAAAATAATTCAGGATATTAAAAGGAAAAAATTCTCGAGAAAAATCTTATTCTCTACAATATTAAAAGATGAAAGACCTTACCAACACATTAGTAATATTGTAAGAATTAGTAATTCAAAACAACTATTTCATTTCCTTAAAATAAATGAATTGCTACTTAATATACCATTTTTAAATTTAGATTTCTTTAAAGACCTGACAATAGAAAAATTTGAATTGTTTAATTTAAATAAAAGAAACTGGTCAAAGATTTTTAATTTTATTAACAAATATTTAAGCAAAATAAATTTTTTAGAAAATGATTTTTTTGGTTCAATACTTGAACAAGACTTAACTCTACTTGATGTTGTTATCCTAAAAGATATTTCAGAAAATAATTTGGCTAAAATAATTATTAAAATGAATGATAGAAAGAAATTAGGTGTTTATTATACACCTAAAGAAGTAAGCAAATATATGGTTAGAAAAGCTATTCTTAATCAAATAGAACAAAAATTAAACACTAAATTTACAGATTATGATTCGTTTTTAGAGTCTATAGATCAGAATAATTCTATTATAATTGATAAATTACTCACTGGGATTAGAGTTTTAGATCCAGCTTTAGGTTCTGGGGAATTCTTATTGGAAATGGCTAATGAAATATTGTTTATTAAAACTAATTTAGCAAAAAAGGTTGGTTACTCCTTCGATGACCAGAAATTAAAATTTAATATACTTGAAAAAAACCTTTATGGTGTTGATATTCAAGAAATTTCTATTAAAATTTCTAAATTAAAATTATGGTTATGGTATATTCAAGATTTAACTTATGAACATTTAATTACATCAACAAAAAGACTATTACCAAATCTTTTTCAGAACTTACATGTTGGAAATTCTCTGGTAGGCTTTTCTTTTGAGAAGATACCAGAACAAAGATATGATTTCTACATTCAACCTGAAATATATATTTTAATCAATTCACATTTAATGAAACTTCAAAGGAGTCTTTCAAATTATAGTGATGTTATGATATTGAATAATATCATTAGAATTTATACAATACTAAAATCAATGGATTTTGAACAAACTATTTTTACCAATCAAGATATACTCATAAGATTATACATGAGTATTGAAAGGGCTCTAATTGAATTACCTTTATCTCAAGTATTTTCAAGATAATTATTTGGTTTCTATAATGAAATATTTTATTTATTGAATCTTTTAATTAAAGGGAAGTATCGAAAACAATTACAAGATGAATCTACTGAAATTACTAGAGAAGAACTACGAAATAGAATACCTTTTAACTGGAATGTAGCTTTCAGAAAAATACAACTCCAAGGTGGTTTTGATATAGTAATAGGTAATCCACCATATATTGAAAATAAAAAAATCCGTAATAGACCATTGAAATCTATATTGAAAGCAAAATACAAAACAGCTTACAAATTGTATGATATAGCTATTTTATTTATTGAAAAAGCTCAAAATTTATTAAAAGAAAGAGGGACTTGTTCTTTTATTATAACAAATAAATTTCTTACAACAGATTATGGTATAAAAATAAGAGAACTATTGCTTACTCAAACAAGATTAGATGAATTAATTGATATATCTCACATCCCAGTTTTTTATCAAACTGCTACTTACCCAATAATACTTACTTTTAAAAAAGCATCCTCCACTCTCGATCAAGATAATTTATCAAATGATTTTACTATCATACCAAAAATATCTGATCTAAGTCATCTTGAAAAACAAAATAATAAAATAGAAATACAACAAAAAGATATTTTTGAATTACCAAATAAGATATTTGATATATCAGGTTATTTTGATATTATTAAGAAAATAACAATTAATCCTAACAGTTTGAAGCTTTCAGAATTTGGAGCATTCAACTATAGAATTTTTGGATTCACAGATTGGCAAGATTATATGAACTATATTATAAAAGATAAAGCAGCAAAAAACGATCTTCGATTTATTGGTACAGCTAATGTAAATCCCTATTTAATTTCTCATAAAAAACCATTAAAATTATCAGGAAAAGAGATCATTGAATCTTATATTAGTTATTCTGATCATTTTGAAGACAAATGGCAAATCTTTCGCAAACCAAAATTATTAATTAGAGAAATAGCAAAAAATATGTCTATTGCTTATGACCCAGGTTTTTATGCCAATCTTACAGGATTGTATATGTTTATACCTGAGAAAATTGAATTTTTAAAACCTTTAATTGTTATTTTAAATTCAACACTTTTGGATTTTTATTATTCTTCTTTATTTGGCTCAATTCATCTTGCAGGTGATTATCTCAGGTATAATGGCAGCTATCTTAAGGAATTACCTGTAATTTTACCTAAAGATAATCAGAAACTAAATTGTCTAAGTAAATTAATGGATTATCAATCATTTCTATTACAAGTAAATGAATTAGAAGAAGATCAAGATCTTGAAAGCATCAATAAAATTTCACAATACTTCAAATTCTTTAATATGTTAGCTAATTGTTTAGTTTATGAAATATATTTTGATGAGGAATTAAAATCCAATCTATTTGAATTTGTTAATGAATTAATTTTAGAAATTCCTTTTGACAAATGGTTTGGCAATATTCAACAAACTAATGTTATTAGTGATAAAGAAGTTTCTTTATTACAAAAAGAAATTTGGATGAAATTAAATAATGCCTATTCAATTTTGCGAACAAGCGAAATTAAAAAAGAATTAAATCGAATTTCAAATCATCAATATTTCAAAATTATTAATAAAAAAAGCAATTTAGATATTAATAGTTTTTTTTAGATGTAATATGGAATTTTCCTCATAGTTGAACGTAATACTAGAACCAAATTGTTAATCTTGTTTGACAATGGGGGAATGCTTTATCAATTAATGTAATTTTATTAGGATTGATTTGTGCTTTTTTCATTTCAATGAGATTATTGATTGTTCGATAACCAGTAAAGAGCTGGGTAAAAGATTTAATATCAGTTTTTAGATCGAAATCTGATCCTGAGTAATCATCAATTTTAGCTTTTCCATCTTTAATTTCAATAGTCAACGGTTTTTCATTCCAAGGAGCAGTTGTATCCTTAAGTTTGATTGTAAAAGTAAATGCCAAATCTTTTGGATATTTTAGTAGCTGACGTCCTTCTTTAACATCAACAACTCGAAACATAGCTCCACCGCAGATTGTATATTTTATTCCTTCATCCCAAAGATCATTAAAATAATCTGTAAAAAGTTCATCGCCATAAA
>JAEOUJ010000241.1 GCA_016839405.1 Candidatus Gerdarchaeota archaeon
AAATCAAATGGGAAATCTTTAGGAACAACAGCACTTTATTTTCATTTAGATACTTTATCTGAATTAGGTTTAATCAAAGAAGTTATCATACTACATGAAGGTCCACATGGGAGGAATTTAACAAAATATTATGGAAGGGTTGCAAGAAATTTAATTTTATCAAATATTGATGAAGAATGTGATAATTTTAAGATGCAATTTGATGAATTTCAAAAATTCGCTAAACATATTAAACTTGAATTGCCAAAAGATTATTCAAAAAAAGCAAAACAATACAACGATCTAAAACAAAAATATAATCAAATTCTCGGCAAATGGTTAGTAGATCATGAGAACATAATTGAAGAAGAAAATTTGAATTTAAACTTGTTATTTGAGTTTTTAAAAAATGTTAATGCAATTCACCCTGAATATAATGAATTCCTTAAAGATTTGTTTAATCTCATAAAGAAAAAAATAGATGATCTATAAGAAAATAAACTTTTTAACTTACGACTAAAGCATTCTAAATTTGTTTGTAATGAACTCATTATGAAATAATAAGTGGATTTTCTAATGGATAAAGATCAACATTATTTTCGCCATCAATTTCATAAAACGCTAAAGGATTCCACAATAATTCAGACCAATAATTACCTGTAGGACCGCTTGGAATATTCCAATAATTTTCTCCTTGTGGATTATCAGATGGATTATTATCGTATGCCTGTGCTTCACCAGAAAGTTGACCTTCAAGATTATTATCAATGAAATTGTTAGAATAAACTTCATTATTAATTGAATCAGTTATATTGACACCATAATCAAAGCTGAATTGTATTTGATTCATTGTTATTAAAATTTCACTTACTTCAATAAGAGATATTCCTTGTGTATTATTGAACAGAAAATTGTTTGAGATACTTAGATCGAAACAACCGTATAATTCTATACCAGAATAGATGTTCATACTACAATTATTATTCACAATTTCTGAAGAATCAAATTCTGAAAGAGCATAAATTCCAAAATAATTGTTATTACAAGTATTATTAGTTATCAAAAGATTTCGAAGATATGCATCAGTCCATCCTATTGGATATTCATACCAATCTCGAGCATCTATTTCAATGCCAATAAAACCACCTGAACAATTATTAAAGGAAATAATTACATCTGTTGCCAACCCCCAAACTTCAATTCCACGAGCTAGATTTGAACAAGTGTTATTGGTGATTGTCGTATCAGAAGATGAGAAGACATTTATCCCTACTAATGAAGTAGTATTGTCTGCAATTAATTTATTATTTTCAATAATTGTACCAGGAGCATTACCTATACCTATTCCATAGCTTTCTGGCAAAACTTCCAAAGTGTTATTCTCTATTTTGCAAGTACCTTCTGCAATATTATTAACATAAATACCTGGATTACCAAGAATTGTACAATTTTTTATTACAAAATGACTAGTTGTTTCATAAATTAAAATACCATAATTAAATTGATTACTTATTGTTAAATTTTCTATTCTATAAGGATCATCAGAAGTTCCAGAACCAAGAAAACCATATCTTTTGGTAAAATCACTATCTTTTTTGATTACAATATAACCATAAGCATATTGTTGATTAATTCTTACCCATGCAAAAATACCAATAAATGAACCACCGAGTACTATAATAGCTATTAATGTTATAATACCTCTTTTACTTAATTTTGGAAATTTATCTCTTAGACTCAACTTTTTCACTAATCCACTTATTATTACTTATTTTTACCTTAAAGAAAATTATGACATTTCCAAAAAAAACTAAAAAATAAAGAAATTAATTAACTATCTTTATGCTTAACAATGGCTAAGAACTCATTTGTTTCTTTAAAGCCTAAATTTTGATAGAGTTTATATGCACCAATATTTTCTTTAGTTACAGCTAAACCAAGTTGAGCATATCCTTTATCTAAACTTGCTTGCATTATTTTCTTCATGAGAGTTTTTCCTAAACCTTTCCTTTGATGTTCTGGATTAATTGAAATTTCAGCAACAAAAGTCTTTTTTTCATTTTGCTTTAATACACAACTAATACCAATTAATTTCCCATCAAAAGCTAATTGTGGATTAATATCAGGATCAAAATCTTCGAAATTATTACTTGCTTGACCAAAAATTTCCTTAATTTCGTTTATTTCTCCCATTTCAGGAAATATATCATAATCTGTATGACCTTTTGGATTTGCATCAACTATTACTTGCATTATTTCATCGACTTTTTCTAAAGAAAATGATTCAAAGGAATAACCTTCTGGCAATGTAGTAGCATAATCATCATTTTCATTGAGCTCTTTAATCATGCCAAACCGATTGAAAATTAAATAATCAAAATTTTTTAGGTTCTCTTCAAAGGTAGGTTCTCTATTATAATTTATATTCATTGATTGTCTATAATGTTTATAACCAATTTCAAAAGCTTTAGCAGTAATAGTTTTTACAAGCTCAAAACCACAATTAAGTGAATAACTCTCTGGTTTAACATAAAATGAATTTACTTCAAAGACAATTCCAGAATCAGTGCCAGATATATGACCAACTATTTTATTATTTAATTTAGCTAGGAATAAATAACCTTTTTTCTCATCAAGAATATTCTGTAGTTTCTTTAATGCTTCATCTATATATTTATCATCATCAACTTTTCGATAATTTTTCAAATAATCTCTATAATATTCTTCAAATCCTTTAATGGATATTTTTTCTTCAATTAGTAATGACATAGATTCCTATTTTGTAAATTATTAATTAATCTTAATTATTACTCTTATTTATTATTCAACCATAATTCCAATCATATTCTTTAGCTAGAGTATAGATTATTTGTAAGGCTAATAATTCTCCTTGAGCTCCATTAGTGAAAACAACTGCACCTTGACCTGTTAATGGAGAACCTAACATAAAACTTGTGGCACCAGGAGCATTACTTCCAGGATGGAGAAAGAAGGTATTTTTATTATTCTTGATTAAAAACACACCTAAAGCTTGATCCGTAATTCCCATCATTTCATTTGGATCAAAAGAGTGTTGTGATTCGAACATTTTGTGAACCATTTCTTTAGAAAGAATCTTTTCTGACTTTCCATTATAAGTATTAATTATTTCCAAAACAAATTTGCTCATATCTAAAACTGAGCAACTTAAATTGCTATGTCCAAGTGCTGATTCGTGCAAACCCTTTGGTTTAGGTTCACCTTCAGCTGTGTGAGGTAAAATAGCTCGTTTATTAAAATCTTGAGAGAGAGGAAATTCCATTGTACTATCATTCATTCCTAACGGTGTAAAAATAATCTCATTCATTAGCTGAATGAATTGTTTTCCAGTTGAATCTTCTATTAATTTTTGAATGATACTATAAGCAATATTTGAGTATTGATGTTTTGAACCAGGAACAAATTCAACTTTTACAGGATCATTTAATGCTGGTTTTTCACCATTCAAAACTTGTAATAGGGTAGATGTTTTCCCTTCTTCAGTACCAAACATACTATCTGGTCTATTTATTCCTGCAGTGTGGCTTAATAATCTCCTAAGTGTTACTTTTTCTTTTATTGTGAATTCATTTTCAGGTACTTTCCAATCTTTAAGCTTTAAATTTACATCTTCATCTAAATCTAGAAGTCCCATTTCAACTAGATGTAGAGCTAATACAGCTGTGAATGCTTTTGTTGTTGAAGCTGCCTCAAAAATAGTTTTTTCGTTAATTTCCTTCTTTGAAATAATATCTTGCAAACCAACAAATTTTGTCCATTTAATTTTGAAATCCTCTATAAGTGCAATTCCTATTCCTGGTACATTAAATTGCTCCATCAAATCAGTGATTTTATATTTTTCATCCCATTTTGGTATTGGTTTTCCTTCAAAAGCTATTCCTATAAGATTATTTAGAATATTTACAACTCTTTTCTCCAAATCACTTGATTCTATATTTGTCATTTTTAAATCCTATTCTTCTTATTTTTAGATGTAATTTTAATTATTCTACTATTCTTGATTACAATACTAGAAATTATAGTTTCAAGTTATGTTAAAATTAAAATTTTTGAAAATTAATTATTTTTTAGCTTTTTATTAATTCAAAAAAATGCACAAATCACAATAACTAAAAATAAGTTTAGATGGAGATTTACAGTACAGTGGGTTAAAATCTTCATCTATCTGATCTTAAAATCATATTATACAGATAATAAATAACAATTATTAGGTAATAAATTATTGTTACCTAGCTATCTAGATAGATTACTTTCGTGATATCTCAAATGAAACAAAAGCTAATTACAGGTATAAATGAAATCATCAAAATAAAAGAATTTGATGAATCAAAAATATGTTCCATATTGCAAAGATTAATAGAAGAGTCAATTAGCTTTTTTACCAAAGAATTAAAGATAAATCCAATTGTGAACGATTCTAGGACAATTTTAATAGAAAAAATACCAGAAGAAATGGGAGTTGATTACGGAGTAAAACGATTAGATAAAGAGGTTGTTTTTGGGGAATGGCTCTTTAATTTAAGGAAGTCAACTAAGTATAACATTCTATTATTTCTAATAATTAAAGAGAGTTTAATGCATTTTATTAAATTACCAATATCTACAATAAGTAAAACAATAATTAATTTCATTACAATTCTTTGGATTCAAAGATATTTTAACATTGGAAATATAGAAAATCCATTAATTGTTTCTATTAATAGAAATATATATCCTGAGACTATTGCTGGAAGGGACTACAATGATTTTGTAGCATTGTTAGAATTATTGTTTAGAAAGAATGTTGATTATTCATTAGTATTTAATAAATTAGTAGAAATTTTAAAACAACAAGGTAAAGATGAAAAAGTAATTTCAAATCAATTTAGCACATGGGTTCATCAAGAAACCATTAAAGATATCGATTCTATTGCTCCTATGTTGGTAAGTAAGTATCTAGTTCCAATTATTGATTATTTAGTTGAACAAGGTTATGAAAATAGCAAAACATCAGATCTAGCTAATATACTTAATAAACATGAAAATTCCATTCGCAAAGCTGTTAGAAAACTTTCTTCAACATATTATACTTTTTGGAAAACTGTAATTAATTATGAGAAATTAAAATTACATAATTATTTTCTCAAAATTACTTTTGATGATAAAAAAGAATTTGACAAAATTCATGATATGTTATTAGAAATACCATATATAAAAACACTCTACAAGGGATATTCAGAGAAATATAGTTATCTTTATTCACCAACTTTTATAAGCCCTCATATTATCACTGAATCATTAAAAGAGAGATTAATGAAATATGAAAAAAAAGATAATATAAGAAGTTTCAGCTTACAATTAGTTAGAGAAAAATATCATTATGCAACTATGATTTCTACAAAAAATGAATTAATTACAAATCCTAATATTGATACAATAAAGAAACTATTAGAAGATAATCATTCTGGTTTACCTTTAAAGAAATATATTTTCTCACAAGAAGTTCGAGATAACTCCCCAATAATTGACGATGAAATTCCCTTAGATTATAATTTGCTTTACTTTTTATCTTTTCTTCAACAAAAATACATACTTAGTGGAAGTTATGGAGGTTGGGTTCATGAGTTGCCAAAATTATATGAAAAAAATAATCTTTCATCAACAAATGTTGAAGAGGTGGTTGATTTTCTTAATCAAATAGAAATAAGAGCAAGAAGAAGAGATATTTTATCATTCTCTCCTTTTATTAAGAGCCCTACAAATAGAGGTCCAAACGTATTGATTTTTGAAATGCCATTGTTAAAATCAATAAAGGATACAGCTGATGTTGTAAATAAAATACGTGTATTTGCTTTTCTTGCTCAATTCACATTACATGATCGATTAGTTTTTGTACTTCCTGGTATCTCTCATGAACATCAAGTTAGAGATTTAATTAGTAAAAAATTGGAAAGAGAGGGAATTGATCCATCATTTTACACAATAAATATTAGTAAATCACGTTTTGTTCCACTACATGATCTTTATAATTATGACGATAGAAAATGGTTATAATAAATTTATTTTTAATTGAATTTACAATTTACATAGTTATCATTATCTAACTTATATATTTTTACTATTCCTGGTATAAATTACGAACATCCAAAAAGAAAATTTTTTGAAGATTCTCACTCTAGAAAAGGATTTGAAAACAATTTCAACACAATCAATTTTAATAAATCAAACTTTGCCATTACATGAATTATATAATTTTAGTGGTAAAGTGGAGAATTACAAACTAAAGTTTTTATAATTCAAAGATCACTATTAAGAGCTTGTTTTTTAAAACTGCTGCTTTTTGCCTTAAGAATCAACTCAATTGCAGTATGGTATTACATCTACTCAAGGTAACACAACCATTTTTACCAATTTTTAATAACATCTAGATGTGCTTTAATTAAATATAGATAAAAGAAGTATCAATTAATTGCATTAGCTCGTTTTTACCAACGAACTAATGCATGTTCAAAATATATGTTGTGCATATATTGAGTTGAAATACCCAAGTCGGAGGTATTCCACAATATATACTTACTTTTTCTATATTTAATGTTTTTTTAGAAAATAAGCGTTTGTTTAATTAGATAAACGACAAAAACTATTTTTGTCGGTTTGAACTACCAATAACTTTTATAAATATATAAACGAAATCAAAAAAGTACCATATAAGGGTAAAAAAACTATATATTTGAGTAATTCCAAATATATGGTTGAGTGGGTTTATACCCATCTCTTGAGTGTGTGCATAGAGTTGACAAAATATGAGAAAAATTAATCCAAAAGTAACTAGGTTAGCCATTACTTTAATGGCATTGTTAATTGCCGGAGGAACAGCCTTAGCTTTTAAAGATGCAGCTGGAGAACCAACTGTAGCTGCTGGTGAAGTAAGCGGTAATGGTGCAGATTAATTCTTTTCCAATTGGTGATCAAACCTAATCGGAAAAGGAAAGTACACCATCTCCTTGAGGAGTTACTTTAAAATCTCCTCTCCTCCATAATTTTTTCTTTGTTTTATAATTTATTTTGTTACTGTAGTGTGAAAATTGGTGTGGCATTCTGAATTTCTTATTATTACTATTTATTTGCATTCGTAAAAACTAAAAAAATAGCTCTTATAACCATTAAAATGATAAAAATTCACTTCTAAAGTAGTGTGTGTATTTCTCGACAATATAAATAGGTCAATTTTTCTTTATATTATCTTGAAATAATATGCCCTTTAGGGTATAAAAAAGTCGGAGAACAAAGAAAGATGTGCAAAATCCTTCTGGTTGAAGATGATCATTCTACACGGTCATTACTCACAAAAATACTCTCAAAAGAAGGATTTGAGATTATCGAAGCTAGTGATGGAGAAGAAGGACTAAAACTATATGAAAAGGTTATGGACAAGCCTGAAGTTATAATATTAGATTATAATTTGCCAAAAATGAATGGCTTAAAACTTGCCCAAGAGATTCGATCAAGAAATCCCACCTCTAAAGTATTAATCATTACTGGAGATCCACGTATGAATGAGGAGATTGCAGCACGCTCAAACATACGATTACGTACCAAACCTATTACCAAAGAGGATTTAATCAATGAAATTGACATTCTTAGGGCCCCAGTGGTTGAAATCTATGACGATTTCTCATTCATTTACCCAGGAAGGAATAGGGAATTCGTTCAGGAAGATGAAATTGGCACCCTACTCAAACTTCATTTGAGTTAAAATATCGAGTAAAAAACCGTTAAAAAAAGATCATTACAACCCAACTCAATATGCATGTTCAAAATAGATGGATATATGTTCCACTTGCAGAAATCATATATCTTATTGATATGAAAGTAATCATTGATAGATTCAAGTCCTAACTAGAAATATGCACTAACTCGGAAGGGATTTTCTATCTAAGGAATTGAATCTATCAAACTGCAGTATATTTCATATTCTATTGAAGCTTTTTTGTAGTAAATTGCTTTCAAGAATTATTTATATATGCTAAGAATATTGTTTTTGTAATAATTTTTGGTGAGGGTTAAAAAATTGTATGTTAAAAAACATATTTTATTAGCATTACTAATTGTCTCATTCCTTTCGTTTTCTCTTAGTAGCGCAAAAATTAGCTTTATA